>CAKZUM010000366.1 GCA_937921525.1 uncultured Saprospiraceae bacterium | reverse complement strand
CTAATATTCTAGGTGTAGCAATCCTGTCACCCGCCTTCAAATCTCTTAGTTCTAACCAACCTCCTTCTGTTAGTACTTGATGATTCTCAGTCATCTTAACCGTTGCGCCATTTCTTAATTTTACTTCAAAAACAGGCTTTTTTCCATTACAAACCCAATAAGAAATTTTCGCAGATTGTTTTTCTAAATTTTCATCAATCCCTTGTACATAAAACTCACCAACACGATTTTCAAGCGTATCTATTCTAGCTCGTTCCCCTGTCTTCGCATTATGAAGGAGCGTATCTCCTGTCACACAAATTCCATAAGTTTCATGCAGGTATTCCTTCATCTCTGGAAGATCATAAACCACCGGCTTTCGACCATGTTTTCGTTCTACAAACTCAGGAATATATTCCAAAGGACCAGGCCGATATAATGCGTTCATGGCAATAATATCTAAGAATACTGTTGGTCGTAAATCCTTTAAGTATTTTTGCATACCTGCGGACTCATATTGGAAGATTCCAATGGTCTCTCCTTTTTGAAATAACTCATAGGTTTTTTCATCTTCCAATGGAATTTCATCTGGATCAATCTCTACGCCATGTCCCTCTTTGATTAATTTGACGGCATCCTTGATAATGGATAAGGTCTTCAAACCTAAGAAATCCATTTTCAATAAACCAGCGTCTTCTGCTACACTATTATCAAACTGGGAGACTAGCATCTCCGCATTCTTATCTGTTTTTACAGGAACATATTTGGTAATATCATCTGGCGTAATCACAACTCCACAGGCATGGATACCTGTATTTCTGATCGAGCCTTCTAGTCGCTTCGCTAGACGAATCATTTTTCCTGTATCATCATTACCTTCGGATAGTTTTCGGAATTGGTAGGCTTTTTCTACATCCTCCGAATTCATTTTACCTTTTAGTTTTTTCTGAATATCTCCATCCGCTAAAACTTTATTTAAGGTAGCCCCTAAATTTAGAGGGAAAGACTTCGCTACTTTATCTACATCCCCTAAAGGAATATCCATTACTCGTCCCACATCCCTTAGCGAAGATTTAGCCGCCATCGAGCCATAGGTAACAATCTGTGCGACTTGATTTCGACCATATTTTTCAATTACATAGTCAATTACTTTCTGTCGGCCTACATCATCAAAATCTATATCAATATCAGGCATCGAGACCCGTTCTGGATTTAAGAAACGCTCAAAAAGTAAGTCATATTTAATTGGATCAACATTTGTAATCCCCACACAATACGCTACTGCTGAACCCGCAGCAGAACCCCGACCTGGCCCCACCGCAACGCCCATCTCTCTGGCAACCGTAGTGAAATCTTGGACAATTAAAAAATAACCTGGATAACCTGATTTTTTAATAACCTCCAATTCAAAATTTAGTCGTTCTTCTATGACAGGTGTAATGGTCTCATATCGTTTTTTTGCTCCTTCAAAGGTAATATGCCGGAGGTAGTCATCTTGTGTCTCAAAACCTTCGGGCATCGGGAAGTTGGGCAATAATACATCTCTAGCTAAAGTAAGCTTCTCTATCTTATCATAAATTTCTAGTGTATTGTCAATCGCATCTGGTACATCATGGAATAAGACGTTCATTTCTTTTTGCGACTTTAGATAAAAATCACTACTTGGAAATTTAAAACGCTTTTGCTCGTCAACTAAACTATTGGTATTGATACATAATAATAAATCATGCGGCAAGGAATCTTCTTCGTCTATATAGTGCGCATCATTGGTCGCAATCAATTTCAAATTATACTTCCTAGCAAATTTGATTAAGACCTGATTAATATCTTCTTGACTGATCCCTAATTGGTCAATATTTTCTAAACCTCTATGTCGCTGTAATTCTATATAAAAATCGTCGCCAAATAAATCAATCCACCATTTTAATAATTCCTCCGCTTTTTCTTCGCCATGATGCAAAATCGTTTGTGGAATCTCTGCACCGATACAACAGCTAGTCGCAATTAAGCCTTCGCTATATTGCACTAATAATTCTTTATCTATTCGAGGAAATTTAGAATACAACCCTTCAATAAAGCCAAGCGAACAAAGCTTGCACAAGTTCTCATAGCCCTTCTGGTTCTTTGCTAATAATAACTGATGATACCGCTTATCTTTTTCTCCTTTGGCCTTAGAGAAATGTTTGATATGCCGATCTTTCACCATATAAAATTCGCAACCGATAATAGGCTTTACGCCCGCTTTTTCTGCTTCGGCAACGAATTTAAATGCCCCAAACATATTCCCATGATCGGTCAAGGCGATTCCTTTCTGTCCATCATCGGCAGCTTTCTTCATCATTGAGCCTATTTCACAGGCACCATCTAAGAGAGAGTATTGGGTATGGCAATGTAGGTGTACAAACTCTGGCATAGTATTATTTTTCACTACTAGATATTGTTTAGAACAGAGAGTAGAGAATCGAGAGTAGAGACGTATTTCGTTTAAAGAAACAATGAAATTTTGTCAATCCTTAGGAATGGTTCATTAATAAATGTCGTTTTTATGCGCCGTTATTTTTTCTTTATGCAAGGCGAAAAACGTAGGCGATGCCTAGCATCGACGAGGCTTTTCAACGCAGCAGAAAGGAAAAATAACAAGTAGAAGAATGT
>CAKZUM010000365.1 GCA_937921525.1 uncultured Saprospiraceae bacterium | reverse complement strand
TCAGAGGATGCAAGAAATAACACTCGCTCTGTTTTAGAACTTGCAACACTTTCTCCATTCCGTCATAACCTTGGCTTGAGTATTTGGAAACGAATAATGAAAACTAGAAAAGCCCGTGATGAAGCAGAGTTGTTATTAGAATTTTTATTCGATAAAAATGCTAGTTTTAAACAAAAAATTTATGTTTTTAAATATTTGTTTAGGTGAAATATATAGCAATACTAGTCAGTTATTTTTTATTCTAAGAAACTCAAAAAATCAGTGCATAGTCTAGCTACAGACTTACTTTTTGAGGTTTTTAGAAGGAAAAAGAACAAGCATAATGGCTCAAGTTATTTTGTCCCTTTTACTATGTAACGACGAAATAATAACTATACACTCTTGGCTGCTTCTTTTTCCCTTATTTTGACAAGTTCATCTATGTAGTTGATACTAATTTTACCACAAATTTGTAAATTAAAATAGTTTTGTAAAGTTAGCCCAAGCAAAGCTAGGGTTGTATTTTACCACATAGATACATAGGTCACATAGCATATGTCACACTATGTGATCTATGTACCTATGTTGTAAAATTGTCAACTACTTTTGTGGTTTAGATAAACTTGTCGAAATATTCTAACATAATATTTTCATAAAGAACCCAAATCTTTAGTAAACACAAACGAATTCATCCAGAGCCGATTTCAAAAATCGCTGTATAAATGTAATAAAATGAGTGATAACCAAACGGTGTTAGTCGTAGATGACGAATCAGATATTTTAGAATTTTTAAAATACAACTTAGAAAAGGAAGGTTTTGTGGTGGCAACTGCAGAAAATGGGAAAGAAGCATTAGAGATCGCCTATAAAGTTAAACCGCAATTGATAATATTGGATATTATGATGCCTGAAATGGATGGGGTAGAGGTGTGTCGGCAGTTACGTTCAGATAAAGTATTCGATCAAACTATCATTTCATTTTTGACGGCTAGGGATGAAGATTATTCGCAGATTGCCGCTCTAGATGTCGGTGGGGATGACTATATAACAAAACCCATCCGACCCCGCTTACTAATAAGCCGAGTAAAAGCTTTATTTAGGAGAACGGAGAGAGGAACAGAAGAACAAAAATCGGAAGTTATCACAGTAGGTGATTTATCTATAGATAAAGAGAAAGTATTAGTATTTAGAGGGGAGGAACAAATTGAAATGGCTAAGAAAGAGTTTGAATTACTGTTATTATTAGCTTCTAAGCCGGGTAAAGTTTTTACAAGAGAAGAAATTTTTAATAAAGTCTGGGGGACAGATGTGATTGTTGGAAATCGAACCATTGATGTCCATATCCGAAAGTTGAGAGAAAAACTGGGTAGCCAATATATCAAAACATTGAAGGGCGTAGGATATAAATTTGAATTTTAGCATGTATAAAAATCTTACTCCACGGCAGATCGCTATTTACGTTACTGCTATCATCACCACAATTGTTACGCTATTAGTAGGCTTCATTGTTTTAATGCCTTTTCCTATTTCTTACCCTTGGATGCCTATACTCCTTGCGGGAGTATTGACTTTTATTACTGCCTATTTTACGGTGCTTTTTTTTATTAAAAAATATATTTATCGGAAGATAAAATTGATTTATAAAAACATCCATAATTTCAAACTTAGCTCTAACGAAAAGAAAAATATTTTAGATTCAGATACAGATACCATTGAGGTAGTAGAAAAGGAAGTTGCCTTTTGGACGAAGGAACGACAAGAAGAAATTGACACCTTAAAAGAGATGGAAAACTATCGGAGAGACTATCTAGGTAATGTTTCTCATGAGTTGAAAACGCCTATTTTCAACATACAAGGTTTTGTGCATACGCTCTTGGAAGGAGGCTTGTATGATGAGCAGATCAACATGAAATACCTTCAAAGAGCTGCTAAGAATATAGAACGATTGAATACCATAGTGATGGATTTAGAATCTATTAATAAGCTGGAATCTGGTAAATTAGTACTGGAGGAACAAAGCTTTGCCTTGAAAGATTTGGTAGATGAAGTGATAGAAGATTTAGAAATAAAAGCTTCTAAGAACAATATTAGTTTGCTATATAAAGAAGGGGCAGATCAAAATTTTAAGGTCAAAGGAGATAAGGATAGTATTCGACAAGTATTGACAAACCTAATCGAAAATTCTATTAAATACGGCAATAAAGATGGTCATACCAAGGTAAGCTTCTATGATATGGACACCAGAATATTAGTAGAAATTGCAGATAATGGAGTAGGAATCAAACAAGAACACCTAAATCATGTTTTTGATCGTTTCTATAGGGCAGATAAAAGTAGATCTAGAGCAATAGGAGGGTCTGGCTTAGGTCTGTCTATCGTCAAGCACATCATTGAAGCTCATAAACAGACGATTAATGTCCGTAGTTCTTTGGAGACGGGGTCTACTTTTGGATTCACTCTAGGGAAGGCGTAAACAATACCAAAAAAAATAAATGCTAACAGCTAATAATATTCATAAGTCTTACGGTTCCTTACATGTATTGAAAGGAGTAGATGTAGCAATTGATAAAGGAGAAATTGTATCAATAGTAGGAAAGTCAGGTGCAGGAAAGAGTACCTTACTACATATATTAGGCACTTTAGACCAAGCGGATAAAGGACAGGTTTTATTCAATGGAAAAGATATTTCTAGACTAAAGTCAAAGGAACTATCTAGTTTTCGGAATGACCACATTGGATTCATCTTTCAATTTCATCACCTATTACCAGAATTTACGGCTTTAGAGAATGTCTGCATACCAGGCTTTATTCAAAAAAGACAAGAGGCGGAAGTGGAAAAACGAGCAAAAGAATTGTTAGATTATCTAGGTTTGTCAGAGCGACTGTTACATAAACCCAACCAATTATCTGGTGGAGAGCAACAACGGGTTGCCGTAGCTCGCTCTTTAATTAACAGCCCCGCCATCGTTTTTGCAGATGAACCAACTGGTAATTTGGATACCGCTTCTTCCGATGAATTACACCAACTACTGTTTAAACTAAGAGATGATTTTCAACAAACTTTTGTAATTGTTACGCACAATGAAGGATTAGCAGATATGAGTGATCGGAAGATTGAAATGCAGGATGGGCGGTTGAGTAATTTACCACAAATTTAGGAATGAAGCAGCTGGAAAAAATTAAATTGACAAAGCTGGAGTTGTATTTTACCACATAGGTAGATAGACCACATAGTGTGATTTTACACTACTGGACATTTTGAAGAGCAGAGAACCGAGAGCAGAGAATAGAGACGTATTTCGTTTAAAAAATGACGAAATTTCGTTGTTTTTTAAACGAAATACGTCTCTACTCTCTCTTCTCTGCTCTCTGTTCTAAACAATGTCTAGTAGTGTAGTGTGATTTATGCTATGTGCTCTATGTACCTATGTGGTAAAATTATCAACTATTTTTGTGGTTTAGATGAACTTGTCAATAGATGCCTATTCCTTTTTCTACCCTCAATACTCACTAGTAAAATGAAACTGCACATCAGGAAAGTTCTCCTGTGCCATTTGTAAAGTCCAAGCAGACTCCGCTAGAAAGACTGGATTTTTATCTTTATCATAAGCAATATCTCTCTTACGGCGACTCAAAAAAGCATTGAGCTTTGTAGTATCTTCACAGCTTACCCAACAAGCTTTGTGTAAATGAACAGGCTCATAGCTACAAGAAGCACCATACTCATGCTTGAGTCGGTATTGAATCACATCAAATTGTAGGGCGCCAACTGTTCCAATGATTTGACGATTCCCCACTTCTTTCGTAAACAACTGCGCTACGCCTTCATCCATTAATTGTAAAAGCCCTTTATTTAACTGCTTAGATTTCATCGGATCGGTATTCAAAACATACCGAAATTGTTCGGGCGAGAAACTAGGAATCCCTTTAAAATGAAGCTTTTCCCCTTCTGTTAGGGCATCTCCAATTTTAAAATTTCCACTATCATATAAACCGACTACATCGCCAGGGTAAGCCTTTTCTACAATCGTTTTTTTAGCAGCCATGAAACTAGTAGGATTGGAAAATTTCATTTTCTTCTCCTTACGTACATGAAGATAATTCGTATTTCTTATGAAGGTACCAGAGCATATTCTTAAAAATGCAATTCGATCTCTATGCTTTGGATCCATATTCGCATGAATCTTAAATACGAAACCTGAAAATTTATCTTCAGTAGGGTCAATCTTTCTTTCTTCTGTAATACGGGGTAGTGGAGTAGGCGCAATATCGACAAAACAATCCAACAACTCTTTAACGCCAAAATTATTAATGGCACTCCCAAAAAATACAGGAGATAGTAGACCTTCTAAATAATCTTCTTTTTCAAAGGTTGGATAGACCTCATTAATCATTTCTATTTCTTCGCGTAACTTATTAGCTGCTCGTTCTCCCACTTCGTTGTCTAAAGTCTCATTGGATAGATCTTTTATTTCAATACTCCCATCGCCTTGTTGTTTGCTATGCGGCCTAAATAAGACTAGCTTTTGTTCATAAATATTATAGACCCCTTGAAAATCTTGTCCCATTCCCACAGGCCAACTTAAAGGACGAACCAACAACCCTAGTTTTTCCTCCAACTCGTCAATCAAGTCAAACGCATCCTTTCCCTCTCTATCCAATTTGTTGATAAACACGATGATAGGCGTATCTCGCATTCTACAAACCTTGACTAGTTTTTCAGTTTGTGTTTCCACTCCTTTGGCAACATCAATTACCACGATTACACTATCCACAGCCGTAAGGGTTCTAAAGGTATCCTCTTGGAAATCTTGGTGACCAGGGGTATCTAAGATATTTATCTTTTTTCCTCTATAGTCAAATGCCATGACAGAAGTAGCCACCGAGATACCTCTTTGGCGTTCAATATCCATAAAATCTGAAGTGGCACTTTTTTTAATTTTATTAGACTTTACCGCACCAGCTATTTGAATAGCCCCACCAAATAGTAATAACTTCTCCGTGAGCGTGGTCTTACCAGCATCTGGGTGAGAAATAATACCAAAGGTCTTTCTACGTTCAATCTCTTCTAAAAAACTCATATTAAATAGTGTTTATTTCAATCTTTTTTGTCTAGCGAAAATTGAGTCTTGATTGTCAAGTTTTATAGGCATTCTCAATTCACAATTCTCCATTCAGAATTAGGTCTAATAGATCGTTAATTTTTGGCTGCAAAGGTAAAGAGAAAAACTTCTGATATGCTTATAATTTTGAAAAAAGAAGAAATACAATCATTTTTGCGGTTCAAAAAGATAGGGTAGTCTGGCTACTCAATGAAATTTACTAACAAATGGAATTATTAATAAAAGACATCTCCGCTTTGCCGACAATCATTCCTGTATTACTAAAGGAAGCAACAACCAGAAAAAAGTGGTTGTTTTATGGTGAAGTGGGGGCAGGGAAAACGACTTTAATAAAAGAGCTTTGTGCATGGTTTAAAGTACAGGAGTCTGTTACAAGCCCTACCTATTCTATAATAAATGAATATGAATTTACAGATGTAGATGGTACAGCCTCCTATATCTATCACATGGATTTGTATCGGCTGAAAAGAATAGAAGAAGCTTTGGATATAGGGATAGAAGACCATTTGGACAGCGAAGATTACTGCTTCATTGAGTGGCCAGAGTTAATAGAACCGATTCTACCAGAGGAGGTTCTTAAAATAAGTATAGAGATTGTTAACGATTCGGAACGGAAAATTGTAATTTTGTAAGGATTGCAGTTGTAGTTTAGTGAAGTTGTTTAAGAATGTAGTCTGATATTAGTTGTAAGTGCTTGGTTTCTAGGGCGAGGCTCTTTTTGATTTTCGTAGCCTTACAGGCTGACCGAGAATGGAGACTTCCCAAGTTTTCAAAACTTGGTAAGTCTTGGTTAAATAATGCAGTAATACATTTTTAGAAATGGTTCAATAATAAATGTACATTCTTCTACTTGTTATTTTTCCTTTTGGCATCCCGTCCGCAAGCGGTTCACAAAAGATAAAGATTCCCCGAATCTTTCCCTTTTGCTCATGTTGAAAAGCCTCGTCGATGCT
>CAKZUM010000364.1 GCA_937921525.1 uncultured Saprospiraceae bacterium | reverse complement strand
AAAAGATAAAGATTCCCCGAATCTTTCCCTTTTGTTCATGTTGAAAAGCCTCGTCGATGCTAGGCATCGCCTACGTTTTTCGCCTTGCATAAAGAAAAAATAACGGCGCATAAAAACGACATTTATTAATGAACCATTCCTAACGTGGTGTGCGCCATATTGTTTTACATCTTTAATTCGACAAAAAGATAAATTTTGGTATTTCCATAACTTAAGATTCTTATAGAGTCGATGGTTTAAGTTACAAACTTAAACCATCGACCATGCAAGGATTTCAAGTCAGCCGCACAGTAAACATCAAGTGGTCAACGGCACAAGTCTCACCTCTGACAGTCCTGTAAGGACGATCTGACAGCAAAGCGATCTGACTTCTAAAACTTATCTAACTCTAAGACTACCGTGAGATAACTGTGCTTTGATAAAGCCAATCCCTTTACTATTGGAATTACCCATGCGGCCTTTGACCTCTTGACTAGAATTTTTATCCTTTTCATAGGTAATATCCATATCAGAAGGGTAAGAAATACCTGCATGAGAACCAGCAGCATCTAATTGATAGCTTGCATTGTCTTCTACGGAAATTCTATAAGTAGCATGTGCACCACGTAGATTAATTTCTTGGAAACCAGCGGCCAATTCATCAATAGTCGCACCACCATGAGAAAAATCAAAATTAGCCAATTTTTGAACTCGTTCAATATCATATCGAGTATGCTGTGCCTCAGAGATAACAGATTCGACAGATTCTATTTCAAAGTCATCATGTCTACATTCTGCCTCTATAGTGCCTACTCTACCTATTTCAAAATCAGTGTGACGAGAATCTAATCTCAGACTTTCCGCTTGCTCAATCTCTATATTACAATGCCCTGTTTCTATGATAGATTTTCCTAGTTTTTCAAAATCTACAGTCGTATGTGCTAGATCTGCTTTTAAAAGATTAACAAAACCGATCTTTCCTTCAGAGTGTGCCATATCCAAATCTAATTCTCCAGAAAAACCTTCTGCTACAAGGTCACCGTGCGCAATTTCCACTTTCGCATCTCCATCCATAGCTGCGATAACAGAATCTCCGTGACGATTTTCAAGATCCAATGCTACTGATTTAGGTAGATATACTTCGTAATCAATAGAAAAATCACTGCTGTTATTCCAGCTACCCCAGCCCCACCAAGACTTGTTGGAGTTAGAGGCAATTTCTGTTTCAGTAGTCACAAAGTCTTTTCCATTAGAAAAATGGATAGAAATTCGATCAAATACTGGTTCCGATTCTTTTTCAGAATCTGCTCTAACGGTTACGGTGACTTTAATTTTGACCTTGTCTTTATCCCAAGTCATTATATCTACTTGACCAAACTTGTTGTCCAAGTCAACCGTACCATTTTTGGTAATGTCGAACTCTTTATTAATAGTCTTTTTATAATCTTTTTTCCCTAGCGCAAAGCTAGTAGTGGACAAACAAATAAGGAATAAAAAGATGCTTCCCTTTAAAATAAAATTATTCATTATTATATAGTTAAAGATTTTTGTTTGGATACTTCTGTTTTTGATGGTTGATCTTGTACCCCATCTAGCACGGTTTCCAATACGTCTAATTTAGTTTTATAATTTTTAATTATAGCGTTGATGACCTTTTCTCTATTAGACTTAGGTACTTCCGAAAGTTCTTTATGTAAGTGTTCTAGCCATTGGTCTAACTCTTCCAAATCTTTCTGTAAAAGAGGATTAGCATTCTTATTTAATTTTGCTAATTGAGCTACTTTATAATTCACCTTATTAGTGTAATAAGCTTCTACCTGTTCATACTCTTGAGAAATATCTGCCAAGCTGTTGACTGTTTTAGGGCTAGCCAGATGTAATCCTATAGCAATACCTATTCCGACCAGTAGACATACACTAGCAGCGATACCCAAAAAACGTCTAATAGGGAATATTTTAACCTCTTGTTTCGGTAGTTGTTGGTCAATCTTTACCCAGATAGCTGGATCGGGCATTGCTTGGTCAAAGCTTTTTCTGTTATTGGTAATAAACTGTTCGAGTTTATCTTTTTTCATGGTGTATAATATTACTAAACCCCTTCAATTAAAATATGTTTGAGTTTTTTCTTAGCTCTACTATATTGCGACTTAGAAGTAGCTTCTGAAATATTTAGAATACTTGCAATCTCCCCATGATCATATCCTTCCATTAAGTATAAGGTAAAGACCATTCTATATCCATCTGGTAATTGAAGCAGAGCTTCATTAATATTATGGACATTTAGTGCCGTATCGGGGACTTCTTCTTGTGCTTGGATAACTGGATCATAATTGTCTTTTAATTCTACCAAGTCTAAACGTCTTTTCTTTATAAAATTGATACAATTGTTAATAACTATTCGCTTGATCCAGGCACCAATGGTAGACTCTTGTTTGAAACTATGTAATTTGGTAAACACGTCCACAAAAGAGTTCTGCAGTAAATCTTCTGCATCCAATTGTTCTTTAACCATACGCAGACAGATGTTATACATAGCCTTTGAATAAAGGCTATATAGCTCTTGTTGCGCTTGTCGATTTCCTCGCTTGCAAGCTTCGACAATTTCTGAATGTGTGTCTGTGTATGCCAAAAAGGTGTTTTAGGTGTATTCTCGGTATTAAGGACAGGATCAATTCTGGAGGGTTGCAGAGGGTGGATAAAAATAAGGAAAAATTCTTTTCTATTATGGATGATCCTTTTGTCCCGCAACTTCCTGTTGCTGGACAAATTATTTCAAAGAATATATTCGGTTCAAAAACTTGCGGGACAACGGGAAGTTGTCCAGCAAGGCGATGATATTGTAAGTACTAAGTTAAGGTTGTAAAAATATATTACTCAGATATAAAAATATTAATATTTTTTTACTGTAAAATACTAATTTTCAACATAAAGAGAGTGGGCGACAACTTTCAAAGTGTCGCCCACTATTACTTTCCAGTAGTGTAGATGGCAGAAATTTTCAAAATGGCTGTCATCTTTCCTAGAAACCCAGATGACAGCCACTTTCCAAGTTTCTGCCATCAAGAGTTCGTCTCTAAACCTGACTGTCCTAAAAATGTACGGCAACGAATTGTGTATAAACTAAAAAAGGCCTTGGAAAATCATTCCAAGGCCTTTTCTAAATTAAAGTAACTCGTTACCCTTATCCCACCATTTCGGTAGAAGCAAAGTGGAAATTACCTTCAATCGCTGCATTTTCATCAGAATCAGCACCGTGAACGGCATTTTCGCCAATACTCTTTGCATACAAGGCACGGATGGTGCCTGGCGCAGCTTCTGCTGGGTTAGTCGCACCGATTAAGGTACGGAAATCAGCTACTGCATTCTCTTTTTCAAGAATAGCCGCTACGATAGGACCACTAGACATAAATTCTACTAATTCGCCGTAAAACGGACGCTCGCTGTGCACAGCGTAAAATTCGCCTGCCTTTTGTGGCGTTAAGTGCGTTAATTTCATTGCAATAATCTTGAAACCAGCATCTTGGATCTGCTTTAAGATTGCGCCTGCATTGCCTGCTGCTACTGCATCTGGTTTCACCATTGTGAACGTTCTATTCGTTGCCATTTTTATGCTTTAAATTGAGTGACGTTAGAAATTTTTAAAAGTAAATAACTTCTTGTTCAAGAAGGTCAACTTATTATAATAATACTATATTTTTAAAAAAAAGATACTCCAACGACCTTAATGTCAAATATTTATAAAATAAAAGCTTTTTTTAAAAACCGTGCAAAGGTAAATAAAGTATACTATAGAAGTCAATAGCTTATTAAAACTTTTGTAAGTGTGCTTAAAAATGGTGAATTTTGCCTTTATAAACACCTTTCAAATACAATTTCAGAGTCCAAGAATAACGTCGTGTACATGAATATGCAGCATTTAGAAGAAGTCAAGTCATTATTATCTACTCCTAAAGATATTGTTATCACCTCCCATAGAAATCCAGATGGTGATGCGATGGGCTCTAGTTTGGGTTTACAGCTATACCTAGATCAACTAGGGCATAGTACTAAAGTGGCGTTCCCATCCGAATATCCAGACTTTGTAGGGTGGATGAAAGGCAGTGAGCGAATTTTGATACATGACACCGATACGGAAGAAGTCAATACGGCACTTGAAAAAGCAGATATTATATTCATATTAGATTACAATGGGCTAGATAGAGTGGATAAGATGGGAGAAGTGATTGCTGCTCAAAAGAATACTACTAAAGTGATGATCGATCATCACTTGTATCCAGCTAATTGTGCGGATTTTATGTTTTCAGATCCAACGGCAAGCTCTACTTGCGAAATGATCTACGAATTTATCGTTGGCTTAGGGGATATGAAAATGATCTCTATTGCTCTAGGGGAGTGTTTATATGCAGGCATTTTGACGGATACAGGTTCTTTTAAATATAGCACCTCTTCTAAATTGTTTAAAGTAGTGGGGGACTTGAAAGATTTAGGGGTAGATGATGTAAAGCTACAGAACTTACTGTTTAATAGCTTACCAGAGAAAAGCCTCCGACTATTAGGGCATTGTCTCAATAATCGAATGGAGATTTTGGACGAGTATAATACGGGCATGATCGTCTTGACCAAAAAAGACTATGAAGATTTTGATATTCAAAGGGGGGATACCGAAGGCATTGTCAATTACCTCTTGATGATGAAAAAGGTCACTTTAGCCGCTTTTATTACAGAACAACCAACTATTGTCAAAATATCTTTGCGGTCTAAAGGGGATTTCTCAGTTCAAGAGATTGCGCAAAAACATTTCAGAGGCGGTGGGCATAGGAATGCCTCAGGCGGTGCTTCTTTTAGAGGCTTAAAAGCAACACTAAAGAAATTCAGAGAAATTTTACCAGAATATAAAGAGCAGTTAACGGGTATCAAAGCCGAGGTTATTTCAGAAGAAACGGATAGTTAGTTGATTAAACGTAATATTTTTACCACATAGGTATATAGGGTACATAGTGTATGAAGCTATGTGTCCTATGTACCTATGTGGTTAAAAAAAATCTAATGTGTTTAATCTATTTTAGGAAGTAATCTCCACCACTAAGTCCTTTCTCCAAGGCGGATTCGGCGGCATTTTCACCCGCCTTCCATTTATTTTTAAAATGCCAAATAATACAGGTATTTCATATAGCTTCTTTGGAAAAGGAGTGAAACCATCCGTAAGGACTAATATGCAATCCGGTTTAGGTACTAGGTTTAAAGCAGCTTCAATTCCAACCATCATATCTGTACCGCCACCACCGGGTAATTTTTGTAATTTAAAAAAATCAGAAGGCATCGCAATTTGAATAGGCGCATAGGCTCTAGCATCGCAAGGAATAACGCTCACAGGAAATTGATAAGCCTTCAACACGCCCATTATCTCGCCAATAATCTGACTCAACTCCTCCTCTTTTATCGAACCAGAAGTATCTACTACACAAGCAATTCTAGCAGAAACATCCCCTCTTAAAGAAGGCATAATAATATTCGGATGACTCGATTGTCGCCTACCAGGTCGCTTGTAACTATAATCCACCCGACTGCCGATCCCTTTACTGACCGCAATGTTCATCCGATGTTTTAATACTTGCTTCCAATTGATTTTAGATTTCATGCGGTCTTCTGCCCATCGCTCCCATCCACCTGGTACATTTCCTTTTTCTCTTTCCTTCATCTTTTGGGCTACTTCCTTTCGGATCATTTCTACTTCTAAATCTTCTTTATGCTGTTTGGTGTTGTTGTTAATTTCTTCTACTGACTCTGGAGCTTCTTGTTCTAATTCCCATTCTCTAGGTGTGCCATGTACGCCACTTCCTTCGTCTGGATGATTGTCTTCTGGTGAGGGACCTTCTTCATTGGGCGTTCCATCGTTCGATTCGTTTGAATCATTATCTGGCGTGTCGTTATCTTGTTCTTGTTCTTGTTCCTGTCCTTGATCTTGATCGGGCTTCTGATCTTTATTATTGTCTTGATTGTTATTTTGATTGTTAGGATCGTTTGGAGTGTCTGGGCTATTATCAGTAGGACTTTCCTGCCCATCTTCATTCGATTCTTGAGACTGTTGTTCTCTTTTCTTTTTCTGTTGCTCCTTTAATTGTTGGTAATAATACTCGGTTACTTGCCCTTGGGGTAGATCATAAGTTTCTGGAAATACTAAGGGGAAAATATCAGGTGGGGCCAGCCCTTCCCAATTGCTATCGTTTATTTCTAAATCTGCCGCCACATTCCATAAGCCATGAGCGGCACTAGCTGCCTTTGCTCGATCTCCATGCTCTCTTAGGATATGGGATATTTCATGTATCCATACAAAGCCTAATTGAGATAAGGCACTTTTGGTATCGTTCGCATCTATTATCTTCTGTACTGATTTTGGATTGAAATAAATATTTAGATGCTGATCTATTGCTGCCAATGGTACTTTTTCTGTCAGTTGAATATTGCACTGAAATAGGGCAGGAGCAAACCAAGGTAACTGCTCTGCACAGTAGGCTCTGGCAAAACGAATTAGATCGTCTATATGGCTGTTGTCTGGGGTATTGTTATTTGTGTCGGGCATGGTTGTGAATTTATGCTGAAGGACTGATTTAGATGTGCTTTCTTTTTTCATTGAAAAAAAAGAAACAAAAATTCTAGTCCAAAAAAACTCCCTCCGGTCAAACAGTTTTTGGACAGGCCACCCGCCCAAATGTTGACTACTAGATTTTGACAAAGAGGCACTGTATCAAGTCTCTA
>CAKZUM010000363.1 GCA_937921525.1 uncultured Saprospiraceae bacterium | reverse complement strand
ATTAGAATCTACCACCTGTCTAAAATTAGCAAAAGGTTTTCTTCTTTCTAAGGCATTGACCATTCTTGCTCGTATTCGTTTGTTAGAAACCTCTTCCACAAAATCTACCATCACTTCAAAACTATCTCTTGATGGCATCTTTTCTATCTTCACATATTTATCAAAATTACTTTCTATTTCCTCTAACTCTTCCCCCCAACATTCTGCATCGGCGTAAGGATCATTCATGTCAATTACAAATTTAAGTTCCTTTGTCTCTTTATGAATATAGCAGATCATTCCAATATCTAATTCTTCTGCTATTTCTTTTATTTGAGCATCCGATAATTTCATATTTTTATTTTTTTTATTATAAATTACTATTAGGTTAATGTTATATCACACAATAAATAAGTCTTTCATTCTCCTTGAACAAAGATTATGTCCAATTGTAATAACTTAGCAACAATAGCTTATTAGGAAGTTGTTTAAAAATGTATACATACTACTGGACATTTTTAGAATAGAGAGCAGAGAAGCGAGAACAGAGACAGATTTCGTTTAAAAAACTATGGAATTTCGTCATTTTTTAAACGAAATCTGTCTCTACTCTCTGCTCTCTATTCTCTGCTCTTTAAAATTTCCAGTAGTGTAAACTATAGTTGATCAAGATGCTGTTGAATAACTCTTTTATCTTAAATCCTTTATAGCGCATCCGTCCATATCCCCATAATCTAAATTTTCTCCAGCCATTCCCCAAATGAAAGTATAAGGACAAGTACCTGCCCCTGAATGAATAGACCATTCTGGCGAAATAACTGCTTGTTCGTTGTGCATCCAAATATGGCGTGTCTCATCGGTTTGTCCCATGAAATGGGAAACAGCTTGATCTTTGGGTACTTCAAAATAAAAGTAGATCTCCATTCTTCGATCGTGCGTATGCGCTGGCATAGTATTCCAGACACTTCCACGTTTTAACTCGGTCATACCCATTTGCAATTGACATACATCTACTACACTTGAAACGATTAATTTTCGGATCGTACGTTCGTTAGAAGTATCCATACTGCCCATTTCTACAATTTCTGCATCTTCAGCCGTAATTTTTTTGGTTGGATATTCTTTGTGAGCAGGAGCGGAATTAAGATAAAAGTGAGCAGGCTTTTTAGGGTCTGCACTAGAGAAAACCACTTTTTTATTTCCACGCCCCACGTAGAGTGCCTCTTTATATTTCAAGGTATAACTTTTGTTACCAACCTTTACCGTTCCTTTTCCACCTACGTTAATAATTCCTAACTCCCTTCTTTCTAGAAAATACTTCGACCTTAAGGGGTCGATTGTTTTTAAGGTTAAGGCCTTTTTTACAGGAACAGCTCCGCCAGCAATGTAGCGATCGAAATGGGTATAAGTCAGGTTAATTTCTCCATCAACCATCACCTTTTTAATCAAAAAATCTTTACGGATTCTTTGGGTATCATACGTTTTAAAGTCGGTTGGATTACACGTATATCTTGTTTCAAACTTAACTGACATAAATTAATTTTTAAATTTAAATTGTTTCTTTATTATTAAAATGACGGCAAGTATAGCCGTATAAATTAGGGTAGCGGTCATATTTAAAAATATTTTTTTGAAGGCTAGTCTTAATTCTGAATGGAGAATTGTGAATTGAGAGTGCTTATGAAAAGTTGACAATCAAGACTCAATTTTCGCTGTACAAAAAAAAGTGGAATAAACACTACTGATTAATGAACCATTCCTAGACTTATTTCTTATGCCTGTTTAGGTAATCAATCGCATGTTGAACCGTTAGAATATTTTCTGCTTCTACAGCAGGAATTTCTACATTAAATCGTTGTTCTACTTCCATGACCATCTCCGCAAAATCTAAAGAGTCTAGCCCTAAATCTTTATAAAAACTGGCCTTATTGGTTATAGCTTTTGGGGCAATACCCATATCTCCTAACACTTGATAAATTTCATTTTTTACATTCATATTGCTTATTTTATGTTGGTTCTAAGTGCGATTTCTTTTAAAAAGGTCAAGATAATTGTAATAGTGATTTTGATTCCTATCAGAATAAAGTCAAGACGATTTTACCCCTTAGTTTAGACTTTTAATTAACCCAAAGGCTCATTTGCCGCAAGGGAAAATTTCGATCTATTTCTTTCGATTGTCTTTTTTGTGGTAATGTTTTCCAAGTCTTTAAATATTCTGCATTATTGTACGCCAAGCCTGCCAATAATAAACTAGCAGATTGTATGGGCAATTCATCATAATATTGAACATCTTTAGGATAAGTCCATTTTGATTTGTCTTGAATACCTGGTAACATGAAATCAATCGCTTTTTTTAAGGTGCCATTTTTTGTTTCGTAGTTCCATAAGTTATCTGATGGAATGGATGCAATTTCTGCTAAAGCGACATAGCCTTCTATATTAAAAAGAGAATAATTGTAGGGCTTGGTTCGTTCTAGTTCATCGGGAAAACCACCTTTTCCATCCATCTGTGCCGTCAATAATTTTTTAAACTGTTCTCGACAGTCTGCTATGATTTCTGGTCGTTCTGCTAGTGCTGCAAAAGCAGCTACTTGTGCTGCCCACCAAGTACTATGGTTATTGCCGTGGTCTTTTTCTTTTAGTCCGTAGGGATGAGTAGTTAGCCAAGTTACATATTCATTAAACCAATTTTTAAAACCTTGAAAGTCTTCTGTTTTTAAATACCCTAATTGCTGTAAAATCTGAATACTTTTAGCTACCTCAATCAAATGAATGGTATCAATGATGCCAATACCTCTACCCGTCACTCGCCCTTTGATAGCTTGGGCATATAGCAAATGTGGGTTCATTTTAGTATCTGCATGAATAAACCAAGCCTTTAAATGTTCCAATGCTTTGTTTGCATATTTTGGGTCTTTGGTGATTTTATAGGCGGCAGTCAAACTTGCTACCCAGCGACTTAAATCCCGCATTGCCAAACGATGCGCTACAAAATTTTCAGGATTGGTTTGTCCATCTTTTCTTATGTAAGGTCCATCGGGATTTGCGGAGTCAGGCCACCAATAATCGCCCTCAGAATAAAAATCTTGGGACGTTCCTGCACTTCTTTCACAGATAGCTGCTGTTACGGTAATTGGGTTTTTAGTTAAATAACTATCAGCTTCCTTCACAATTTCTTTTTCTGAAAAAAAGTCATACTGCTCTTTTTCAGTCGAAGTACTAGGGGCTTGACATCCTAGGGCAATCAATAATAAGCAAAGAAAGTATTTATACAAATTTTATGATTTAATAAATTTATAAATGCCAATTCTCCCCTGTGTATCTTCCAATTCTAAATAATAAGCTCCTATTGGAATATTAGAAATATCTATGGTGTCCACTTGATTTTTAATGCTGTCCATTAATTGTCCTTGTAAGCTATATATCTTAATTTTTGTCAACAAATTTTTGCTATCTATTTCTAAGAAATTACCAGCGGGATTAGGTTTAATAGAGATAGTGGATATTAAAATTTCTTGACTAGCTACCGTCCTTTCAAGGGTGACTGGATTGGAGTAGGTAGATAAACAGGGTTCCTTTATGGCTGCCACTCGAAAAGTAATAGAGGCACTAATAGAGTCGGGTAGGGGGTAAATGAAATTTGTACTATTAGCCTCTAGAGTACCGACTTCAGTAAATATTTCATCTGGCGTAGTGGCCATTTGTACGACATATCCCATTTCATCCGCAGCAATATCTAACCATTTTAACTCATAGCTTTTATTATTTTCATTAAAAATAACTTCCAGTTTTGCAGGCGCATCAGGCTTACTTCCATGTGCTAATCTATCCGACAGTTGCGCTTGATATAAGGAAGCGGGCGTAACTGTTTTTCGGGCTACATCTACTGCACCAATGGGATGTGTAAATTGATGGACATTGGTCAATAGTGCCTGACATCCAATGGCATAGTTCTGTCGGTGTGGCGGTTTTTGAATTAAAATTCTTTTAAAAGTAGAATTCAAATTTACATTCCAAGCAACACTATTGACAGATGCCCAACCATGCCCTGTTCCAAAATCTCCTCGATTATATAAGCCTAATAGATTGGTTGTTTCTGGTTCAGTAAAAGTGATATTGTCAAAGAGCAAACCTTGACTCCATCGCCGATGCCCCTCACTTGCATTATAATCATGTTCGGTCGTACAGTTATAAAAAACAATTCCTGAAGCCGAACTTGTTCCATTAGATACAAAGGAATGCCGACCATAACTAGCGTGACATTTTTCAAATAAAATATTATTGGAGTAAGCGTCCACATCAAAGTTATATCTTCTCGCTCCTGTAATCTGAGAATGTGGCTCTAAGCCTCGACAATTTCGTACCGTAACATTCGTAGCAGCGCGGGTATAAATGGCGGCATACATAAAATGAAGAACGCTTACACCTTGCACCCAAGCATTTCTGACGCCCTTTAATAGTATCCCATTTTTTATATGATTTTCTGTTTCTGGACCTTCTGTTTCTATCACAATCCGTAAATCCTCTACGCCAATATTAGAGCGAATATTGGAGTCGTCTAATTTATAAATAAGTGACGGAGCAAGGCTATTGTCCAAATGGTCATAAATAGGCGCATTCAAAATTATCTTACTTTCTTCTTTGATAATGTCTATAATTTTTCGCTGGTAATAAAGATCAATTTGTCCGGGCTGCCAAGGTTCATCATCGGCGGTATCTCCATAATTGATGGATTCTAACCAATCTTCTGTACTTGGTTGATAGACGACAATCTCGTCTTGAATTTCAAAATTATCTAGGGAGGCAAGCATCACACTTCTTGAGCCAGCTGGTAAAAACGTATTAGTAATATTGGTTGTCGTATTAGCTGCGCGGTCATCCCAATCCGAGACTATTGGATTGCCTGCAATGATTAAGTCTCTTTGGGTGGGCGTATCTCCTACACCTTTCAATATAGTATTTTGGGTAGAGTCTACACCATCCCCTACACCTTTTAGTATGATGCCCGATTGGTTAATAAAAAGCTGTCCGTGAATTTCATAAATGCCAGCATTTAGCTGTATCGCTCCCCTGATACCTTTTTCATTTAAAGGCATTTTTGCGACAGTATCAATTGCTGCTTGAATCGCATTGGTGTTATCTCCATCAACTGGATTTAAGAGTATAACAACCTGTGCTTCGGGCAAAGAAACACCCCCACCATAATAGCCTGCGTTACTGAAATCTGGGATATAATTATTCTCCTTATCTGCCACGTATTCCATACAGTCCGATGCTCCAATATAGGCAAATCGTGAGACCTCCTGAGCTTGAAGTATCAGTAAACTGATGCAAATTAGACAAAGTGATAAGCAGAAAATTCTTTTCATTAAAAAAAATAATTTTATTAATTCTGGAATATACCAGTAAGGAACGAGGGATAAATAAAGTTTACGATTTAAAATGAAGATTTTTTGCTTTAGACAACTTGAAAAAATGAGATTTTATCTGGTATAAATGAACATTTTTTCAGGGCAGTATAAAGGAAAAAAGACCATTTTAAATGTAAAAGTTATTTGTGCGTCGTTCCT
>CAKZUM010000362.1 GCA_937921525.1 uncultured Saprospiraceae bacterium | reverse complement strand
ATATACTATCGACAGGATAGATTACCGATTTTGGAATTGTCTAAAATTTGCTGGACAATGGGAAATTGTCCAGCAAAACGCACACTTCTTGTCCAGCAATTTCCCATTGCTGGACAAATTCATTTTCGATAATTTATCCTGTCAGCAGTATAGCAATAAAGGAGGGTAGGTAGCCGATATTTGGAGAACATACATTTTCATAACTTATTTAGATGTCCGCCATTTCCTTAACGCAAGGCTGCCCGCAAATGTCAGCCATCTTTTTAAAAATAAAAAAATGAAATTAGAACACATAGGTATAGCCGTAAAAAATTTAGAAGAAAGCAATCAGCTATTTAAAAAGCTATTTGGAAAGCGGCATTATAAAACTGAAGAAGTAGAATCAGAAGGCGTAAAAACTTCTTTCTTCAAAACAGGTTCTTCAAAAATAGAATTATTAGAAGCTAGTAAACCTGATAGCCCTATCGCTAAATTTATAGAAAAAAAAGGCGAAGGCATTCATCATATCGCTTTTGAAGTTAAAGATATTCTGGCAGAAATGGAGCGATTAAAAGAGGAAGGATTTATTGTACTCAACAAAGCGCCTAAGCGTGGGGCCGATAATAAATTAGTTTGTTTCCTTCATCCAAAATCTTCTAATGGGGTATTAGTAGAATTGTGTCAAAGCATACCCAAAGAATAATTGAACCGTTATGCAGGAAGAACAAAAACTAGACAATCCAGTGTGGTATTCTTTAAGTGAGGTACACAAAGAATTTGCAATCACTGATAAGGGCATGAAGTTTTATGCACCAGCATATTGCAAATTTGGTAGTTCCCCAGAAGCAACAAATGCAATAGATGCTATTAATAATTATTCCAACTTAACGCCTAACTTTTTTGTGGTTGGAAAGAAACCGATTGGCACTAAAATTATAAAGCTAAAAAAAGAAATAGCTTGTAATCAAATGGTTTTCAGAAATCAAGTACATTTCAAAATAACAGAATCTATCACAGCATTACAATCAGAAGTTCAAAAATCTGATTTAACAGAATTAGTCAATTTAGTGCAACCTGGGTATTTTGTAAAAAAGACAACCGCACTCGGTCAATATTTTGGAATATATAAAAACAGTCAATTAATAGCCGCTATTGGGGAGCGCATGAAGATGGATCAGTTTACAGAGATTAGTTCCGTAGTCACGCATCCAGCATTTACTAGAAAAGGGTATGCAAGGCAGTTGCTAACTCATTTGATCCATAAAATTCAGCAGGAAGGAAAAACGCCTTACTTGCATGTTGCAGCAATCAATACAGGCGCTATCAAATTATACGAAAAATTAGGTTTTTTAACTAGAAGAAAAATAGTTTTTTGGAATTTACAAGTAGACAATTCACTCAACTAATTTTTTAAAAACGTAGAAACAAGAGCAGATACAGCTTTAATTTATTTGTCTAAATTTTATTGTTTGTCAAATGTAACAAGTCTCTATTCTCTGCTCTCTACTCTCTGTTCTAAAAAAAGAAACGATGACTATAAAAAAAGAGATCCTCAATCAAAAAGTCCAAGAAGCCTACTTAGGCGGAGGACAAGTAAGAATAGATAAGCAACACAAAAAAGGAAAATTAACAGCCAGAGAAAGAATCCACTTTTTATTGGATGAAGGTTCCTTTGAAGAAATCGGCGTATTAGTCACCCATCGGACGACCGATTTTGATATGGACAAACAAATCTTTTATGGAGATGGCGTGGTCACAGGCTATGGTACGGTGAATAGCCGATTGGTTTACGTCTTTGCACAAGATTTTACTGTATTTGGTGGAGCATTATCTGAAACCCATGCAGAGAAGATTTGTAAGATAATGGACTTAGCCATGAAGACAGGTGCGCCAGTAATTGGCTTGAATGATAGTGGGGGGGCTAGAATACAAGAAGGTGTTCGATCATTAGGAGGCTATGCGGATATCTTCTATCGCAATGTAATGGCTTCGGGGGTTGTCCCTCAAATTTCTGCGATTATGGGCCCATGTGCAGGTGGAGCGGTCTACTCTCCTGCTATGACGGATTTTACGATTATGGTGGAGGACTCTAGTTATATGTTTGTGACAGGCCCTAATGTCGTTAAAACAGTGACTAACGAAGAAGTCAGCTCTGAAGAACTAGGTGGTGCTACTGCCCATTCTACCAAATCAGGTGTTACCCATTTGACTGCCAGTAACGATATTGATTGCATTGCCCAGATTAAGCAATTGTTGAGTTATATGCCACAAAGTTGCGAGGACAAGCCTATTAAGTTACCCTATAAATTGGGCGATGAGGTAAGAGAAGTATTAGAAACCATCGTTCCTGAATCTGCCAATCAACCCTATGATATGAGAGAAGTGATTGAAGGGATTGCGGATGAAGATTCTTTCTACGAAATTCATAAAAACTTTGCGGAAAATATTGTGGTGGGTTTTGCTAGATTAGGGGGACGTAGTATAGGCATTGTTGCCAATCAGCCAATTAGTATGGCGGGAACCTTAGATGTGGATAGCTCTAGAAAGGCAGCTCGATTCACAAGAACTTGTGATTGCTTTAATATACCTTTATTGGTCTTGGTAGATGTGCCAGGCTTTTTGCCAGGCACCGATCAAGAATGGAATGGTATCATTGTTAATGGGGCAAAGTTATTATATGCCTTGAGCGAGGCGACCGTACCAAGAATTTCGGTCATTACTCGAAAGGCTTATGGCGGCGCCTATGATGTAATGAATTCCAAGCACATTGGCGCAGATATGAATTATGCATGGCCTGGTGCAGAGATTGCGGTGATGGGTGCGAAAGGAGCGAGTGAGATTATTTTTAGAAAGGAGATCAAAGCGGCTAAGGACCCAGATGCTAAGTTAGCAGAAAAGGAAGCAGAATATGCAGCTAAGTTTGCCAACCCATATAGAGCAGCGCAAAGGGGTTTTATTGATGAAGTCATTGAGCCAAAGTATACTAGACGGAAGCTAATCAAGGCATTTGCTATGTTGGAGAATAAGGCGGTGCAGTTGCCTAAAAAGAAGCATGGGAATATTCCGTTGTAGATGGATTTACCAAAATTATCGACAAGTTTATCAACGTAGTTGATACTAGTTATACCACAAATTTAGGAGTGAAGTAGTTGGAAAAATTAAAATGACATAGCTAGGGTTGTTTTTACCATATAGGTACATAGATCACATAGATACATGTCACACTATGTGAC
>CAKZUM010000361.1 GCA_937921525.1 uncultured Saprospiraceae bacterium | reverse complement strand
GTCATAGAGGTGGAAGGTTTATCGGTGGAACTATTTGCGATTCATTGTGTTCAGAATACTTTTGGGGCGTTGATTCCAAATACGGTTCAAAAAGAAAAAATAGCAGAGACTATTTATAAGGGAACGCAGGAATCTTTTGATAACCATAGTTGTTTTTGGGATGCTGGTCAAAAGGTAGATACTGGATTGCATGAGCGGCTACAAGCATTAGGTATTACTCAACTGGTGTTTGGAGGGCTGGCTTTTGAGCGAAGTATCTATCATTCTGTGGAGGATGCTTTGGAATTGGGGTATGCTGTCGAAGTTTGTAGAGATGCTTGCCTTTCTAGTTCTGACCTGGCGGATTATGAGAAACGATTAGCAGTATTGCAAGGCTTAGGTACAGATATTGTTACTTCTAAGCTGGCATAATTACTTGTTATAATTTGACGTAATTCAACATGGAACTACTTCGTATCCACGCTGATGACACGGATCTTTGAAGGTCGTGAGTGACGTTGACAGTTGATCGGACCACTGTAAGTGGAATGTCGTTAACTAAAGAAAAACTAGGCAGCTTATAAGACATAATTCAACGCGGAGCTACTTCGTAGCTACACGGATTTTTTTGGATCTTTGTAGGTCGTGTATCTAGGCGTTGACTTTTTTATTACTAATTATGTCCTATACCAATACGGAGCTACTTCGTAGCTATATGGATTTTTGTAGGTCGTGAAGGATGTTGACAGTTGAAAGCCACCATACAGGTAAGTCACGCTCTCGACCTACGGAACACATCTAATACAGGCGACCTATAAAATCATTTAAATCTGCGTTGAATTATGCGTATTTAGACATCTAGTTCCTTAAGTTGACGACATTCCACTGCAAGTGATCCGATGAATAAATTTGCCGCCCCAACTTTGTTATACACTCATATAAATTGAAGTTGTTTAAGAAAATCAAAAACAATTCTATACAAAATGGCTGATAACAATAGAGCTATCACAAAAAGGAAAAAAGGGGCTTCCCCTGCGACTCCACAAAGAACCAATTATCTGTTAATAATTGGTATTGATAAATATTCCAATGGAATTGCTCCATTAAATAATGCGGTACGGGATGCAAAAAATTTTAGAGATACCCTCTGGAAATATTTTCAATTTGAAGAAGCTAACACGACTTGCTTATTCGATGAGGAAGCGACTCGCAATAAGATTATTGAAACGTTTAGTCAGTTACTAAATAAGCTCACCAAAAAGGATAATCTAATTTTCTATTATTCGGGGCATGGAGAGCAGGTGGATGTGGGAAATGGACAATTGGGTTATTGGATTCCTTATGATGCAACTTTGCAGAAAACTTGGTCGTATTTGCCCAATGCGGAAATAAATAATTTGTTCAAATTATCTAATGCCCATCATGTATTTGGAATTGTAGATTCTTGCTATAGTGGTTCACTTTTCCAAACAAGAAGCTTGTCTACTATGGAAGAACGAGTCAATAGTTTTCCCTCTAGATGGCTATTAACTGCGGGCCGATTAGAACTAGTTGCTGATGGATCTTTGGGAAAAAACAGCCCTTTTGCTACCTCCTTGCTGACGTATTTACAAAATACAAACGATCAAGCAGTCTGGGTGTCCGACTTATGCAACTTTGTATTAAAGGGCATGAAATACAATACCAATGAACAAACGCCTAGAGGAGAACCTTTACAAGGTGTAGGACATTATGGGGGGCAATTTGTATTTTATAAAAAAGATTATGTGCCAACAGAAGATGCCGTTGCCACACCTATCCAAGAGGATGGTGTGAGCAGAAGTACGAATACAAGGGAAACTATCTCTCCCACCCCAGCTTCGACTATTGTTACGAAAAAAGAGCCTTCTTCTCTTGCAGAATTGAAGGATCATTTAAATGAACTAATCATCGAAGATTTAAAAAAAGCATTGGATACTTATAAAAATTATTTAAAGGAAGATTCTTCAAAATCAAAAGATATTATTCAACAATTAAGTAGATATACTGCTAACAAGAAAAGGGAGCAGAGAGGTACCGCTTCAGAAGATCATATTAGAATGGAATATAACAAGATAAAATATGCGTTGATTGACTATGTAGATGAATTAGATGAGGGGGATGTTGAAATTTGATGTTGATGTTGAAGTTGAAGTTGATGTTGATGTTGAAGTTGAGGTTAAAGATGTCTCTGCTTATTTAGACCCATTCAAAATTAGTTTAAAATAGAACACATTACTAAAATCTATTGTTTGAGTAAATTTGTTAAGATAGTTTGACAAGTTCATCTATGTAGTTGATACTAATTTTACCACAAATTTGTAAATTAAATAGTTTTGTAAAGTTAGCCCAAGCAAAGCTAGGGTTGTATTTTAACACATAGGTACATAGATCACATAGTGTGACATATGCTATGTGACCTATGTACCCATGTGGTAAAATTGTCAACTACTTTTGTGGTTTAGGAATGGTTCATTAATAAATGTCGTTTTTATGCGCCGTTATTTTTTCTTTATGCAAGGCGAAAAACGTAGGCGATGCCTAGCATCGACGAGGCTTTTCAACGCAGCAGAAAGGAAAAATAACAAGTAGAAGAATGTA
>CAKZUM010000360.1 GCA_937921525.1 uncultured Saprospiraceae bacterium | reverse complement strand
TAAATTTCGGTAACTGTAAATTCATTCGATACATCATTTCCTCTGACGTGTGCTACTAAAGTAATACGATTCCAAAGCACAGCAGTATTATCAAAAATATCTACCACCACATCATGGACATCTGCTTGCTTATACCAAATACTTCCCGTTTCAATAATTTCTAGTTCTCTTGCCTTATTCCAAGTTCCACTCATGTGGACAAATTTTGATTTGTCATGGAATAGGGTGGCTAATTTATCTACGTCCTTGTCAGCCATCCATTGCCATTTGTTACTGGATAATTCTATGACTTCTTGTTTGTAAGTAGTTTCCTGTGCAATTGAAATCTGCACGGATACGAATACTAAAAATAATCCGAGAAATAATTTTTTCATTCTATTATGGTAAAAGTATTTTACTGTACACTTTTTGAATTTTATAAGAAATACTGTATTTGCAGCAGACCGTCGAGGTTTGTAACCATAGCCGTCAGGCTATCAGAAAAGGCGCTTGATAATCAGGTCATTAACGACGAATTCTTGGTGGCAGACATTTAAAAAATGGCTGACACCTTTTCGTAGACCCCAAGTATCAGCCACTTTATAAGTGTCTGCTACTAAGAGTCCGTATCTTAACCTGGCGGCTATGGTTTGTGACCTCTTTGATCATCAGATAGTTGTAGATCAATAGATCGTCAGGGATAAAAGTGGTAGTTTTAAAGCTGCCGTCGGATGGCTAACGCCGTCCGATGGCGACGAAAACCTTATCATCGGACGGCGTTAGCCATCCGACGATAAGGTTTGGACTTTTTGTAAAAGTCACCTCTTTTTTGCTGATGGTCTAAAGGAAGATGGTAGAAATTTTCAAAATAGCTGTCATATTTCTCTGAAACCCAGATGACAGCCACTTTACAAGTTTCTGCCATCAAGAGTTCGTCTTTTAACCTGACGGCTATGGCTACCAACCTCGACGATCTTACATTTTTTTATATCTGTCAAAGAATCAAAAAGTGTACGGTATTGAATGTGATTCTAGATTTAGAGTATATTTAAATTTAGCTTACCCCAACACCTTATCATCCCCCAAAAACGGTTGTTGAGAATGCCGCTTACCAGTTGCTTTATACATGGCATTGGCCACTGCACCAAAAATAGGAGGAAAAGGAGGTTCGCCCATACCTGTTGGTTTGATTTCATTTTTAACAAAATGAACATCAATTTCTTTAGGGGCTTCTCCCATTCTAATCATTCGATATTTATCAAAATTTTGCTTTTCTGCTACACCATCTTTGAAAGTCATTTCGCCATAAAAGGCATTCCCTACTCCATCTGTTATAGCACCTTCTGCCATATTTATAGCAGCATCTGGATTAACGACGATACCGCAATCAATGGCACAAGTTACTTTTTGCACCACAGGTTTTCCTTCTTCAATCGTCATATCCAAAACATGAGCAGCATAAGTATTATGACAGAAATACGCAGATACCCCTCGATGAACATTCGCTCGGTCTTGTCCCCAATTTGCTTGATCTCGCACTAATTCCAAAACTCCAGCATACCGTGCAGCATCATAGTCATTCTTTTCTCCAACAGGATTTTCTTGCGCTCTTTTTAATAAATCCAATCTAAATTGGATTGGGTCTTTCCCAGAAGCTTCCGCTACTTCATCTAAGAAAGATTGTTCGGCACCAGCCATAAAATTAGAGCGAGGGGCACGATAAGCACCAATCGTGATATTAGAATCAATCGACCATTCTTCTGCCAAATAATTATCTAAAGCACCTGCTGGAAAACGATTGGCAAACAAAGGACTTTCTGGAATCCCTCCCGCCTTTACATGTAAGGCAATCAAGTTATTATTTTCATCCAAAGCAGCTCGGTAAGTCGCTTGATAAGTCGGTCTATAAATACCTTGAGTCATATCATCTTCCCGAGTGTACATCAATTTTACAGGCGCATTTACTTTTTGCGATATTAAAGCAGCCTCCACTACATAGTGACCATAAGCTCTACGACCAAATCCTCCCCCCATCCGAGTCATATCCATTTGGATATTTTCCGCAGGAATGCCCAGACTAGCAGCAAGGGTTGGAACTACTAAGGCTGGTATTTGAAGAGGAGTAGCAATATGCACTTTATCACCTTCCACATGCGCAAAGGAATTCATTGGCTCCATACAATTATGTGCTAAAAAAGGGGCAGAGTAAGTTCGCTCTACCACTTTTGCCGCCTTCTTAAAAGCTGCTGCTGGATTACCGTCTTTCCGAACGACTTTCCCAGGTTTAGCAGCTAGGGTCTCCATTTGCGTCTTGTGACTAGCAGTAGACTCTAATCCGCCAGGGACTTTTTTAGTTTGTACCTTTCCACCCCATCCTTTGATCGTCTCTGTATAAGAATCAAAAGAAATCCACTCTACTTTTAACTTCTTTTTTGCTTGCATTACCTCCCAAGTGGAATTACCTACTATGGCCACTATTTCTGGAAAGGCATTGACATCAAAACCCGCTTTTTGAAAATCGTCTTTATAACTTTTTATGGTAAGTACCTCTTTAATGCCTGGCATTGCTTTCGCTTCCGTATCATCTACAGATTTTAAAGTCATACCAAAAGCAGGTGGATGTTCAATCATCGCTATTAACATACCTTCTTTGTGGTAATCTACTCCAAACATTGGTTTGCCTGTGACGATGCTTTTTCCATCTACATTCTTATGCGATGTGCCTATAATTTTAAAATCCTTAACTTCTTTTAATGCTACCTCCTCTGGAACTGGAAGCGTGGCTGCTGCTGATGCCATCTCTCCATAGCCTGCTGATTTGCCACTTTCTTTATGATGTAAAACACCAGCCTCTGTCGTAATTTCTTCCATTGGTACTTCCCAAGCTTGGGCTGCTGCCTGTCGCAGTAGGTGTCTAGCAGATGCCCCTGCCATCCGCAATGGTTCCCATCTAGACATGATACCTCGACTACCTCCTGTAAATTGCCTTCCAAATTTGTCAGGATGATAGGGCGCTTGTTCTACCAAGACTTTTTTCCAATCCAAATCCAATTCTTCTGCTACCAGCATGGGCATAGAAGTACGAACGTTTTGTCCAAATTCAGGATTGGGCGAAAAAATCGTTACTACTCCATTATCTCCTATTTTCAAATAAGAATTAATGTCAAACCATTCTTTGGGCATGGCTAGTACTTCTTCCTCTGATTTAGATTGACAGGATGCTAGCCAGCTAAAGCCTAGCATCATACCACCTCCTGCCATAGCAGAGGATTTTAAGAAAGAACGTCTGCCGACGGATGTTTTTATAATAGACATGATATTGTTTTTAAATGAATAAGCGTAGCTCAGGCTTCCAGCCTGAGAAAATAATTCATAAACTACTCAGGCAAGATGCCTGAGCTACGAGAAATAATTACCCCATTTTTGCAGCCGTTTTTATGGCCGCTTTGATCCGAGTATAAGTACCACAACGACAAATATTACCATTCATTGCAATATCAATATCTTCATCGCTTGGGCTGGGATTGTCTTTTAGTAAAGCCGATGCACTCATAATTTGTCCTGCTTGACAATAACCACATTGTGGCACATCGTGCTCTAACCATGCCTTTTGTACAGGGTGAGTACCATTTTCAGAAAGGCCTTCAATCGTAGTGATTTTTTTATCACTTACACTAGATATAGGTAGCGAACAAGAACGCATAGCGACACCATCTATATGTACAGTACATGCACCGCATTGTCCAATTCCACAACCGTATTTTGTACCTACTAAATTAACGTGATCTCTTAGTACCCATAGTATGGGTGTATTTGCATCAACGTCTACTTGATGTTCTTTCCCGTTGATATTTAAATTAAAAGCTGCCATAATTATTATTGTCTTTTAATAGACTTGTTCATAAATAAGAAGTCTAATAGTTAAACTCAATTCTACAAAACAAAACTAATTCCGTTCTTCAAAGTAATAAAATTCAAATAAATACTTACGAAATTCAAATAATTATTTGGGAAGAGTTATGAAGTTGTTAGAAATTAATAGAATTGCCAGTTTAAATAAGAGGAAACAATAATGTTTTTTTTTAAAGTTATAGCAACAAAAATACGTGTGAAATTTGTTATAAATGCACTTAAATTGACTCCTACCAATAGAGATTCGGGTTCTTACGCCAAGTTCAGAGACCAATAAATCTAATTAATTGCCTAAAAGTAAAGCATTGACCTATACTATAATTGCAATAAAAAAGGCTGCTATTACGTAGCAGCCTTTTTTATATAAATTTAACAAATACCTTTTATTAAAATTAGTATTCAAAAAAGAAGCAAATGTTAGCAAAAAATTATCATTTTCCTTGCATATGTTCTACGTAGAACATATGATAGAATCTGTATTAAATATATCTACTTCCCAAGCTTACTTTCTTCTTTTTTTAGGTGGGTAATATCCTTTTTTCGCTAAATCTGGCCGAACTAGATGTTCAAAAATATATTCTACCATTTCAATTTCTTCGAAGAAACTATACTCCTTTAACGCTCTATGTAGATCAGCATCTATGTTGAAACTTGCTCTTTTCTTATTTGTAGGAGGAAAAGTACCCCTTACTGACTTAGTTGGCGTTGTCTTTTTAGAAACTCTTTTGGCCCTTTCCGGGGTAGGCGCACTTGGTTCTACTCTCCCGATTGGTGCTTCCTCCTGCTTCGTTATAGGTTCTGTAACTGGTTCTTCCACTACCCTATCTACTATAGGTTCCACAGGTTTAGATATTTCCTCTCTGACAAAATCTTTGAAGTCTCTTTTATACTTTGGTGTGATTACTTTTTGTGCAGCACTTAAATCTGGTGCTTTGTTAAAATCTACATCGTCAAAGCTTTGAAGTTTAATAGCTGGTGTTTTCTTAGTCTTTTTAATAGCCATAATCTTATGTTTTGGATGATTTTTGTTGAATTAAGAAGCTCTTTAGGATAAGGTTTTGATCTTTTCTACCAATTCATTAACAACCTGCGTTATTTCAGCTTTAGCCTTGGCATCGCTGTACTCATAGACCCCCTTTCCATCGTGTGTTACCTCAGCATAGGAAATTCGGTTATGTAGGCGTGATTTCAGTAGTCTTTCGCCAAATGTCTGCTCCATGGTTTCCGCAAAACCTCTATGAAGAGAAATGCGAGGGTCGAATTCATTAATAATGAAGTAAACAGGTATTTTCTTCTCTTTTGTTAGTTCTAGGGACTTTATTTTCCGAACAAACTGGTTAATTGTATTAGTTTCTTGTTCTCCCTTAGGTAGTAAGGGAACTACGACTAAATTACTCATTAACACTATCATATCGGAGATCGGAACCTGGGAAGGTGGACTATCTATTATGATTACATCATATTGCTCGTTGAGCTCTTGAATCTTGAAAGCAATCTCGTCTTTATTGTTTTCCTTATAAACATCAAGTTTTACTAACTTATCCCCTCTCTTACTCGCCCAACTCATTGAATTTGCAGAATCATCCGCATCTACAATGCAAACAGACTTACCTGCATGAGCAAAACAAACAGCTACATTCTCAGATAATGTAGTTTTTCCTACTCCACCCTTGTAAGATATAAATGATATTACCATGTAAATTTTATTTCAGCTTTTGAACAATATTAAAATATATATAAGCCCATAAATCCATAAGCCTGAAAAGATCTAAATATTTAGAAACTAAACTTATCTTTTACTAAGAGGGATAAGATTTAGTATAATTTCCTCAAAATTTGGCCTTTTCCGCTTAATTGCGCTTAGATAATTAGATTTTCACCCTACTACCCTACTCAAAGGGTAAAACGCTTTAAATACTAAAAAAATTAAATAGGATTATTAGACAATTTCAATAAAGGAAATCTTCTTTCCCCTTTTCTGCAGTTTGTAAGTTTCATTTCTGAAGCAATCTACTTGAACTCAAGCGCACGTACACCCATAAGTAGATAATCAGGGCTGTATATAAGACAAAACTTATAGCTTCCTATAAAGAAATAAGCTGAATTTTATATAAAAATATAAAGTCATACACCAGTCTTTACATCCACCTGTGCATACATAAAACAAACTTTATCGCAACATATAAATCTATAAAACAAATTTTATATAAAAATATAAAGAGGTATGCCCAACTGTATATTTTTACATAAACTCATAAAACAAACTTTACTTGATTATGTAATCAAGTAAAGTTATAAGCTAATTTTTACATAAAAATTAGCTTATATAAACGCATACACAAATATACACATAAATCCATAAAAACAAAATTATACATTTATATTTTTATGTATTTACATAAATATTATAACACAGACATACAAACAGATAGGCTTATGAATTTATAGGCTTATATAAACCAAACAAAAGTATAAAACCGCATTCATCCTAGGTAAGTACATATGGGCTTACATAAGCCTGTGTGCATTTACCTATGCTTGTGATGAAAAACCGAATGATCTGTTCCAAAAACAGTATTTCTTATAAAAATTAAAAAGTGTAGGGTAGAGAGATAGAAATAACGCAATTTTTTAAACTGCACCTTTTGGTACAGTTTAAAATTTAGGGTCTTTGACAGTTTTTGCAAAACTACTTAGTAGAATTTTTAATAGTGCTAC
>CAKZUM010000359.1 GCA_937921525.1 uncultured Saprospiraceae bacterium | reverse complement strand
AGGAATGATGAATTAATAAATTGCGTTTTTGTGCGCTGTTATTTTTTCTTTCTACAAGGCGAAAAACGTAGGGATAGCCTAGCTATCACGAGGCTTTTCAACGCAGTAGAAAGGAAAAAGAACAAGCAGAAGAATGTAAGTTTATTATTTCACCATTCCTTAGGTTATTAGATACAAGAAATCACGTAATGACTTTAGAGCAAATGGCCGTCAAGGAAACGAACTTTACGTTTCCAAATCAAACTAAGTTTTATAAAGGAAAAGTTAGAGACGTATACACCGTTGATAATGAATTAATTATGGTGGCATCTGATCGAATCTCTGCTTTTGACCACGTCTTACCCCGCCCTATTCCATTTAAAGGGCAAGTGTTGAATCAAATCGCTACGTATTTTCTAAATGCAACAAGAGACATAGTACCGAATTGGCTATTAGCGACCCCTGATGAAAATGTAGCTGTTGGTTTGGCTTGCGAACCCTTCAAAATAGAAATGGTGATTAGAGGATATTTAGCGGGTCATGCTTGGAGAACCTATAAAAGTGGAGGGCGAGTTCTTTGCGGTGTATCATTACCTGAGGGACTAAAAGAAGGGGACAAACTACCTAGCCCGATTATTACTCCAGCCACTAAAGCGGAAGAAGGACATGACGAGGATATTTCTAAAGAAGACATTCTTAAACAAGGTATTGTTAGTGCTGCGGACTACGAATTACTAGAAAAATATACCTATGCTCTTTTTGAACGTGGTACGCAAATGGCAGCAAATCAAGGACTTATCCTAGTAGATACGAAGTATGAGTTTGGAAAGAAAGATGGAACGATTTATTTGATAGATGAAATTCATACACCAGATAGCTCTCGTTATTTTTATAAAGAAGGCTATGCGGAAAGACAGGCAAAAGGCGAACGACAAAAGCAGCTATCAAAAGAATTTGTAAGAGAATGGTTAATGGCCAATGGCTTTCAAGGCTTGGATGGGCAGACTATGCCTTATATGCCTGATGAAATGGTAAATCTAGTCACAGAAAGATATATTGAATTATATCAAATAATAACTGGAAAAGATTTCCAAAAAGCCGATACCAATCATGTATTAACTAGAATAGAAAAGAATATTATGCGACATTTAGGTGTATAAATCATTATTTAGCTAAGTGAGGCTCAACTCACTTAAAAGAAACTATGCACCAAAAAACCTCGTATATTTAGTTTACAAAGTACAAGGGATTGGTTCTATAATAAATGTACATTTATTACAGAACCAGTCCCAAAAACATCATTAAATTACTATTTGTCGTATAAATATAAGAATTGGCGGGATAATTGATTTTTTATCTTAATCTATTAGATTACTTTTGAAAAAATTAGTCCCCCTATGAATTTGTATCTTCAACATCACATCAGAATAGCCTACAATCTTTATTTTTCAAAAGCCTATTTACAAAAATAGGTCTCGCAAATAACCTCATTGTTAATAACCGACCCGTAACCTTAACTAAAGTCCTTAGGATCATTTTTTATAGCCAAAATAAAGTGCAGCAAGTTTCCATGAGATTTATCGCCCTACTAATATTTTCATTGTATAGTGTCTCTTTGATGTGGGGGCAACCACCCGTATTAATAGGTGATCAACTCCCATGTGGATGTTCTGGACTTTTTCAAGATTCTGGTGGCGCTGCTAATGACTATAAAGCTAATGAAATACTTAGCAGCGTACTATGTCCAGATTTCTGTACTAGCCCTATTACAGGAACACATGCGCAGCTAGTTTTCTCAGATATTGATCTAAAAGAAGGAGACGCTCTAAGTTTTTATAATGGTACTGATAGGAATGCCCCCTTGCTACTTAAAGCTACAGACCGATTAAATGGCTATCCATTTATTGTGCAGGCCACAGCAACCAATCCAAGTGGATGCTTGACTGTCCAATTTGAATCGAATAGTGCTGGTCAAGGAGAGGGCTGGAACGCTGCGATGAATTGTATTCCTGCCTGCCAATTAATTCAAGCAGATTTAACAAATACTAGCCCTAGTGCGGATGCCCCAGAAAATGGATATATCAATGTGTGTATTGGTGATGAAATCGACTTTAATGGAAGAGGTTTATATCCTGAGGATGGTGAAGTGTACGATCATTCGGATGCTACTTCTACTTTTATGTGGGATTTTGGGGATGGTGCAATTGCTGTGGGCAAAGATGTTAGGCATGCCTATCAAAAATCTGGAGGATATAATGTGGAGCTGACTATAACAGACCAATTCGGTTGTCAGAGTAGTAATTTCATTACGCAACGAGTCCGAGTCTCTACCAAGCCTAGTTTCGAAATATTAGATAATTTCCCTTCATCGGTATGTGTGGGAGATACAATCACTTTGAGAGGCGGTGTCATGTCTGACTCTTCCAACATATCTGTAAGTCCAACCATTGGCTTTTTTCAAGCGAATGGCATCCGCTCAGACTCTTTGCCATTACCAGATGGAAATGGTCGATCTTACGAAACTAGTGTAAGTTTTAAAGATTTTAGACCTGGGCAATTACTGACAGATGTAAAGGATTTAGAGTCTATTTGTTTAAATATTGAGCATTCTTGGCTGCATGATATGGAGATCAGTATTACCTGTCCAAACGGCAGGTCTGTTATCTTACAAGATCAACAACCTATCAATGATAAAGTATATCTTGGCGTTCCTGTAGATGGAGACGGAATTGATGCTATTACTGGCGAAGGTAAGAATTATTGCTGGCTGCCTGACGAACAATTTACCCTAACAGATGTAGCGCGTTTAGATAACAATTCTGCCATTGGAGAACCTTTTCTATTGCCCGAAGGAAATTACAAATCGAATATGCCTTTGTCCAACTTAGTGGGTTGTCCTTTGAATGGAGAATGGACTATAAAAGTGACTGATTTGTGGGAGCAGGATAATGGCTGGATTTTTTCTTGGGGTATACAATTTGCCCCTTCCCTTTTTCCTAACTTGGATTCATTTGAGGCAGATATAGTATCTATTAAATGGTTAGACGATCAAACGATTGTTCAGAAAACACCAGCTGTAAATCCGCATACTGTTTTAGCCGTTCCAGATGTCCCCACGCTTCCTAATGAAAAGAAGACTTATCAATTTAGTGTAGAAGACAGCTATGGATGTCCAAGTGATACCTCTATTCAAATTACCGTATTGCCCCCCAATCATAAGGATTGTTTGAAGTGTGAAGAAGACTTGTTTTTTCAATCCGCTATCACAGCCTGTGAAGGAGATCTCCTTCAATTAGGGGCGTATTTAAGACCTGAAGCTTTAGAAGCTAGCTCTTTTAATAAGAATATCAACATTGATTTTTATAGAGAAAAAGGATTTATAGATACCTTAAACATCAGCGGATTTAATGGCCAAACTATTTCTGATGACCTTGCGGAACTGACTTCTATTTGTATAGAATTAGAAACAGATAAAGCGGAAGATATTAGCATTCAATTAAGAGGCCCAAATGGACAAAGTATATCATTGATTCAAACCAATGGAATTACAGGGCAAGGGCTACTAAATTTTTGTTTTAATCCAAAAGCGGCTGTTGAAATTGATAAAGCAATCCCTCCATATGCAGGGGTGTATTTACCGCAAAACGATTGGCAAAGTTTAGTGGGAGAAGCAATCAATGGAGAATGGGTATTAATTGCCTCTTCCTTGTCAGAAGCGACCATCAATAACGTAATAAAAAATTGGTCTATTTCCTTTAACCAATCCACTAATAGTACTTACCGATGGATCGCTCCAAGAACTAATCTGAATGCTTCTACAGGTGCTAATCCAACCCTTACTGCGAATGCTAATACAGAGCCATTTTATGTCCTAGAAAAAGAAACGGTAGACGGTTGTGTTACTACAGATACTCTATTCATTGACTTACTATCGACTAATATTCCAATGTCTGTTACTCATTCTTCCTTGGATAATGGAGAGGTATTTTTTTATTGGGAAAGCGTACCAAATGCTATTGGATATGAAGTGAGTAGAGATGGCGTTGGTTGGAATGCTACTGATGATGATTTTTTCCATAGAGAAAAAGGATTCAGTAATGGCGAAGAAGCTACCGTTCTATTTAGAGCCATATATGAAGGGCAGGTCTGTGCGACTAATCCAACGAATGTATTTTTTAGATATATCTTTTGTGATTTAGAAGCTACCTTATTAGCACCCGTCCCAGAGGTTGCTTGCTATGGCGACCAAAACAGAAGTGCGACCATTAATGTAACAGGCGGTGATGCTCCTTATACCTATCGTCTTATTAATGAGTTACCACAAAACAGTCCAACGTTCAATAATCTTGGGGCAGGAAGTTATGAAGTATTGATAAGCGACACTGATGAAATTTGTGCAGATACCGTTCAGTTTACAATAGGAAATATTGACTCTTTAGGCGTCGCTTTTGATTCTATCGCCCCTACTTGTTTTGATCTACAGAATGGACAAATTATTGCCAATGGGTTTGGAGGCGTTGGTGGCTATACCTATGAGTGGTCTCGAAATCAAGAAAGCACGTCTGCTATTAGTAATGTAGCAGCAGGTACCTATAGGGTCACGATAACAGACGCCAATAACTGTAGTGTAATTGACGAGCAAACTATTGAAGCTCCTAGTCAATTAGAACTAACCCCCACGTCTAGTCCTGTTAGTTGTAACGGCGGAGACGATGGACTAGCTAGTGTAAAAGTAAAGGGTGGTACGCCATTTGATAACGAACCTTTTTATAGATATATATGGGATGACAATCAAACTTCTTCGGAGGCTAGTGCCAAGAGAGCAGGTATTTATTCTGTCACGGTAACTGATGCTAATGAGTGTTCAGCAATAATCGCTAGTGAGGTCAAAGAACCGCTAGTATTAGCCATTCAACTAGAGGTAGATTCAATTACTTGTGTTGGAAAAGAAGATGGAAGAATTATAGCCACTGCTACAGGCGGAACACCCAATGAGCAGTCCGAATTATATGATTTTAAATGGAATAATGGTCAATTTGGTAGACAAAACATCTTATTAAAAGAAGATACCTATACCGTTACAGTAAGTGATGCAAAGGGTTGTTCCCTTACTAAAAGCCAAACTTTATTATCAGCCAACCCGATAAATATCACAGAAGAATTTGCAGTAGACCCTACTTGTAATGGGGCTTCAAATGGAAGAGTTGCAGTACGAGTTTCTGGAGGCGCAGGTAATTACCAATACTTATGGGATGATGAACAACAGCAGACTTCTTTTGAAGCTAGAAATCTGACCGCAGGGACTTATCAAATTAAAATAACGGATGAAAATACTTGTGTAGATTCCTTGTCCATCACAATAGATGAACCGTCCGTCATCTCTACAACTCAAAACACCCAAGCTGCAACCTGCCATGATCGAGCAGATGGCGTAGCTATTGTAAAAGGAGTCAATGGAAGTGGTTCCTACACGGTGGATTGGGGAGATGGACGTTTTACAGATACGCTAAGAAATCTTTTACCTGGTACTTATCCATTTACGATTACAGATCAACAAGCATGTTCCTTATTGGACACCATTCTTGTCGAGGGGCCAGATACATTACAATATGATACAATAGCTATCACAACCCCAAGTTGTTTTAATGGTACGAACGGACGAATTGAAGCATTTCCTATTGGTGGTACTGCACCATATTCTTTTAGACTCAATAATGTTGATGTCCAGAATCCTATTACGGATGCCAGACAAGGAACCTTTAATCTAGAGGTCGTGGATAGAAACGGATGTATGGCATTTGAGGAAATTATTCTAGTTCCACCAGCGGATTTAGCTTATTTTCCAAAAGTAGATTCTGTAGTATGTACTGGTGAAGCAACTGGAAAAGCAACCATATCACCAGAAGGCGGAATACCTCCTTATAGGTATCAATGGAATGACACCAATAATACGACAGATTCTATCGTTACTGGCTTGTTAGCAGGAGATTATAGAGTGACTGTTACAGATGCAAATGACTGTCAAACTAGTGATTTAATAACGATTCTTGAACCAGAGGAGTCTTTAAAAATTGATAGTATTAATCAGTTAAAAATAGCTTGTTTCCAGTCTAATGCAGGGGAGGCAATGGTACATACTTCGGGAGGAAGTGGAACAGATTATCAATATAATTGGAGTGCTCAAAATCAGACTAATTCAATCGCCAGAAATTTACAACCCACTACTTACTTCGTTACCGTAACAGATAAAAATGGTTGTGAAGCAATGAGCTCAATAGAGATCGAGGAATTCGATTCTATTCAAGTACAAGCTATCGGGGTCAGTCCAAAGTGCTTTGGATTGAATGACGGAAAATTAGCAGCAAGTGATCCGATTGGTGGCGCAAATGGTCCAAATGATCCTTATAATTTTAGATGGAGTAATAATGAACGAACGCAATTAATTGACAACTTAACAGGTAACACTACTTATTCATTAACCGTAACGGATCAACAAAATTGTAGTGCTACTTTAGAAACATTTTTAAATGAACCTGAGGAAATTTTTATAGATGCTACAGTAGATAGTTTAGACTGTTATAGGGATAACTCTGGTAGTATCGAGATAAATAATTTGAGTGACGAATCTACCATTACTAATTTTAATTGGGATCATCCTAATGGAAATCCTACAAGTAGTAGTTTAACTAATTTACCAATTGGTGTTTATAATATTACGCTTACTAATAGCAATGATTGTGAAATAAGTGCGACCTATGAACTCTTCGAACCAAGCCCATTGACCCTTGATGATAAATTATTAACGAATCCTATTTGTAATAACGATCAAAGCGGTAGTATATCCTTGAGTATATCAGGTGGGACTCTTCCTTATCAGTATAATTGGTCAAATGGAGTTCAATCCCAAGACCTATTAAATGTAAATGGAGGAACTTTTCAAGTAACCATTAGCGATGCTAATAATTGTTCCGTCACAGAAAACCTGACACTAAGTAGCCCTTCCGCTGTTATGGGTACGATTGAAACAGATTCTATTATTTGCTTCGGAGATCGGAACGGTAGAATAGATATTTTTCCTTCTGGTGGCCTCCCCCCATATGAATACAGTTTGGATGGAAGTAACTACAAATCCAGTAATACTTTTATTGGTTTAACTGCTGGTAACTATACCACATATGTAAAAGATATTAATGGCTGTATTTGGGAAGAACCAAGTGTCAAAATCGAGCAAGCAGCTCCGTTTAGTGTTGAAATTACTAGTGATGTATCTTCTTTAATATTAGGAGATTCTACTATAATAGCGGCACATTATACTAATAATAAAGGTTCTGTACAGTTAGATTGGGGACCTAATATTGACTGTTTGCAAGAAAATTGCGAAAGAATTGTGGTCAAACCACAATCTAGCACCAAATTTGAAGTATATGCTGTTGATGAAGCTGGCTGTGAAGCTGAAGCTGATTTTTTCCTCCGTACCACCAACCCCAAAAAGGTACTTGTCCCCTCTGGTTTCTCCCCAAACAATGATGGTTTTAATGATATTTTGTTAGTTCATGGGCAATCCAATATAACCGTACTATACTTCCACATCTATGACAGATGGGGCGAAGAAATTTTTACTGCTAGGAATTTTAATGTAAACGATTCCAGTATTGGATGGGATGGCACCTTTAGAGGGCAAATGCTTAACGGCGGTATTTATACCTGGGTTATGGAAGTCGCCTACTTGGACGGACAGAAAGAAATATTCAAAGGAAATACTACTTTAATAAAGTAGGCAGTAATCTGTAAACTATGTATTTTAAAGTTTTAGAACACGTTTCGCTTGGTCAACATCTAGGCGGGAGGCCCGACAAAAATACCGGAGGGATTATTTTTGTCTAGGGTTTTTGGTTCTTTTTTGCCAATGCAAAAAGAACAAATTTATTTTAGAAAACTTAGTTTACAAAGTACTATGTAGTCAAATAGAAGTTGCATAAAAATACATTTTTAGTAACGACGAAATAATAAGTTGGTCATCTGGACGAGAAGATTTTGTTCTCAGTTTTTATTAAAAAATCCTTGCATAGCCTAGCTACGGAAGTATTTTTTAAGAGAAAATGAGGGCAAAAGATTCCGTCCTAGATGTTCAAGTTATTGTTTTGTCGTTACTTAACTTTCTATTACTGAAATAAAAATGATATACATTCTATTCTTCTTACTATTATTGTTAATGGGATT
>CAKZUM010000358.1 GCA_937921525.1 uncultured Saprospiraceae bacterium | reverse complement strand
ATGCCCTATAAGGTGAGAGGAAATATTCAGTTGCTATCTGGAAATTATGATCTAGCAATCAATGATTTTACTACAGCCATTTTAAAAGATAGTGACTTGGCGGAAGCTTACTTCAATAGAGGAATAGCTTACTTATTAAATTATAATGTACTTCCCGCTTGTGTAGATTTTGAAAAAAGTGCTGACAAGGGCTATGAGCGAGGGACGGAAAAACAAGTCTATTTCTGTAGTAATTAGTCTTGGTTCTGAATGGAGAATTCTGAATGGAGAATGGAGAATGGAGAATGGAGAATGCTTATAACATGTTGACGATCAAGACTCAATTTTCGCTATACTAGGGCAAACGAAAAGTCAAAATCATAATATGTAATTCATTGGAAAATGTTTGGGTCGATGGTTGAAGTTTGTAACTTTCTTCCACTAATATTATAAAAACGACTTTTCGTTCGCCCTATTCGCTATACAAAAAAAGTGCACACTACTGGACATTTTTAGAATAGAGAGCAGACCAGTCCGACTGCCGTCAGGCGGGCGGGGAAGCGAGAACAGAGATAGATTTCGTTTAAATAACTATGAAGTTTCGTCATTTTTTAAACGAAACCTGTCTCTACTTTCTACTCTCAAAAATGTCCAGCAGTGCGGAGGTATGTTTTTTTGGTAAATATAATTATTATATATAAACAAAAGACCTAAATTATTTTAACAGATCAGACACTACGAACTTTTTAAGACTTGTCCATAATTGGGCAAGCGAAAGTCAAGTTCTTAAAAATTTCTCTAATAGAATAGGGCAAACGAAAAGTCAAAATCGTAATATGTAATTCATTGGAAAATGTTTAGGTCGATGGTTGAAGTTTGTAACTTCAACCTAATATTTTGAAAGTTTGTAACTTTCTTCCACTAAGACATATTATAAAAACGACTTTTCGTTCGCCCTATCTAATAGAATACGGTATTTGTAGTGTCTCCGACTTTCAAATTTGTAAAAAAAATGGTATTTTTGAATGATTAATAACACTACTTCTTACAAACCAACTGGCTACTAAGCCATGTATTTCGATCTGATTAATATACCCCACCATTTACAAGTAAAGATACCTTTCAATTAGTTTTACACCATCGTACATTAATTCTTAACAACTAAATTATTGGAGCCTCCTCCCACTCCAATAGGGAAGTATGTCTATACTTTCTAAACTAGAACTAACTATGTTCAAACCATTCTTACACACTAAGTTCTTATGTACTAAGTGGGAGGCATTCCTGTTTCTATTTCTTATTGTACCATTTACGGTAGTTGCACAGCTACAAGTGGAACCTGAAAGAAGTAATGCAACTTATGAAATAGGGGAAATGGCCGCATTTCGAGTCATTTCTAGCATTACTGGAACAGCTAACTACACCATTTCTTTTGATGATAAATCCCCGGTCTTATCAGAAGGCACTATTGAATTAGTAGCTGGAGTGGCTCAGACCGTTTCCTATCAGCTGAATGAGCCGGGGGTTATTATTTGCGCAGTGACAATGGGAGAGGACTCCGAAATCGCTGGCGCCACCTACCAACCATTAGATATACAACCATTTATAAGCGAACCTGCAGGTTTTGATGCCTTTTGGGATCAAGCTAAAGCAGAACTAGCAGCAGTACCTATTGATGCAGATACTAGCTATTATTTAGTGAGTCGAGAATCTAGAGCCTATCGTTTAAATTTAGGACATATAGATGGGCGACGCGTCTGGGGCTATATCACTGTGCCTAGTGGACCCGGCCCTTTTCCGGGGGTAGTAGAGTTTCCACCTGCTGGTTCCGCAGGCTACTTAGCGCAACAAAATTTTCAATTAGCGGAGCGAGGTAATTTTTTGGCTGTATCAATTTCTATTCATAACGTACCGCCAGAAGAAATTGATCCCAACAGCTATATGCCCAATGATATTACAGACCCTAATACCAACTATTATAAATATGCAGTTCTTGCAGGGGTACGTGCCATAGACTACTTATATAGTAGAAGTGATTTTAATCAAGAGGATATAGCAGTAATGGGTTTTAGTCAAGGGGGAGGACTGGCGATGATGGTGGCAGGAGTGGACGAACGGGTGGATGTATTAGCCAGTAGTATTCCCTCTCATTGTCAACATGGAGGTATAGATGAAAATAAAGCTAGTGGTTTTCCTTTTTACTTACTAAGCACGCCTCCAGATCAGAAAGAAGTAGTAAGAACAGCTACAGGATTTTATGATAACAATAATTTTGTCAAACGATTCAAAGGGCCTTCTTGGGTGTTTTTGAATTATGAAGATTTGGTTTGTCCAGCAGCAACTGGGTTTTCTGCATTTAATCAATTGGAAGGACCAAAAATCTTATTAAATACTATAGACTTAGATCATAATACGCCAGTTCAATATTTTGAAGACTTATACAATTTCTTTAGGCGACATATTCCTGCGAGTCGGCAGGCTCCTAAGCCAGAGAGTGAACTCACCCAAGGTTATGCTATATCTGCGGGAGTAGATCAATCCGTAGAGCTAGAAACGGCGGTTCAATTAAATGGCTCCGTAATATTTAATGACAGAACAAATCATTTGTCAGATATTAGATGGCGACAAATTAGTGGCCCTGATGGTGCTACCATATCTGATGACAAAAGCTATACAACAGAAGTCCGTTTTACAAATGAAGGAGAATATACGTTTCAATTAGTGGCGAATGATAATGATTTACTAAACTCCTCCAATCAGTTTATCACATTGGTAGATCAAGTAGATATAAAAGTGTGTACAGATAGAGATGGAGATGGTATTTGCTCAACGATGGAATGTAACGATAATGATGCTGCTACTTTTGCAGCGGTAGGGGATAGCTGTGACGATGGTAATCCAGATACCACAGATGATAAAATACAAGAAGAGAGCTGTAATTGTGTAGGGACGTTAATTGTGGTAGAAGAACCCGAAGAAGAAGTACCTGTAATGGATAGCACAGAAGTAGTGGAGGAGATAGACACACCTATAATGGATACGACTCAAATAATTGAAGAGGTAGATGTACCTATAATGGATAGCACGGAAGTAGTGGAAGAGATAGATACACCTACAATGGATACAACGCAAACAGGCGGAGGGATTGATACCACTCAAGTAATTGAGATTGATGTAGATACTACTCAAATTGAGGAAGTTGATATAGAATTGGACTCTACTTCAATAGAAGAAATAGAATTAGACACCATAGATATGCCTCTAGATTCTTTAGAGGAAGATATAGTCGAATGTATTGATAACGATGGAGACGGGATCTGTGCGGATTTAGATTGTGATGATAGAGATCCTACGCCTTGCTCTAAAGGACTCATTTTCCCGAATCCTGCCAGAGATAGGGTTGTCATCAATTTAACGGAATTTGAAGGCAAGCCAATTACTGTTGGCTTGTATGATATGGGAGGTAATCTTATTAGTTTTGAAACAAAAGAAGATGTTAGTTCTCCTTCCGTTACGATGGACTTATCCCAAGTGACTAACGGTGTTTATTGGATTGCAGTTCGGACAAGGGGAATACCACTTCGTACAGATAAGCTAGTTGTGTCTCGATTATACTAGTTTTTAGTACAGATATAGCTTAATTGATCCTAAAATTTGTAACAGAAATTAGGGATAAAGCCATTTAGAATATTACTTCTAAGTGGCTTTTTTTATATTTGCTAGTCACAAAGAATTAAAAATTGAAAAAATCACAGAAAATTGCTAGAAGAAACCAGCCAATAACCGAATTCTTATTTTTGTGAAGGAATAAATTGAAGGGTTTCGGAGATTTAACCCGATGTATTATTGTTTTGTTTTATGTGGTAAAATAAAATGTAATATCTTTTTTTGAATAGTAAATGATTGATTATCAAAAGGTTAGATTGCTTGTGTTCACTAAGAGCATTTCTAAGTAGAAAAAAAAAACTTGCGTCTAAGGTTAATCGCCTTTATATTTGTGACAACAAAGCGGTTAATTACAAACTAAACAATCGCCTTCTACAAAAATCGATTTTCTACAAACTTCCCCCCTTTATCTTTTTCAATTCCCCCTTTTTTTTCAACACTATTTTTCGTCTACAGGGACAACTAAAAACAAACTAGAACAACATTATTTTTCGTCTATAGGGACAACTAAAAACAAACTAAGAACAACATTATTTTTCGTCTACAGGGACAACTAAAAACAAACTAAGAACAACATTATTTTTCGACTTTAGGGACAACTAAAAACAAACTAAGAACAACACCCTCCAACTAAAATTGAAATAGTAGTAGACAATCCCACTTTAGTCTGCCACTATTTTAAAGGCTTAGCAAAAACAGACACAAACTTACCCCCTATTACTCCTCAATTCCCCCCACTTGTTTATTTAGAACGATTTTAGAGTTGGCTTTTTTGTCGACTAGTCGCCAGGAAAGACCTTCTCTTTAATCTAAATAAACACATTCAAAAAGAATAATTAATAGGTTGTTAGTACAGCGATGAATGAGACAATATCCAAGAAAACTATTCTGGATAAGAACGCAAAGCAGATGAACGGGCAAGTACTAACACCGAATAAAGAGATTAATAAGTAGGTTATTAATACGATGGGATTTACTTGATGGGAGCGTCTCCGAAATTGATCGGAGATCCCCTCATTTTTTATTATCGTAAAGTAACTGTTATAAAAATAAACAAAAAAACTCTTGCTGTTTGGCAAGAGTTTTTTTTTGTAATGGGCTCACACAATGAATCACCTTTTAGGAATGATCTGAAATTTGTATTTTGGAATTTTCAATAAGTCGCCATAGAAGCATCTATTTCAGCAGCCCAAGCAAGTATTCCTCCTTTCAGATTATACAGATTAGAATAGCCATAATTTTCTTGCAAAAATCTAATGGCATTAGCACTTCTAGCCCCACTTCTGCAATGGATTACCACAGGTTTATCTTTAGCTATTTTATCTACATTATTGGGCAAAGTATCTAAGATTATCAACTCCGCATTTAGGTTAGCAATATCCCATTCAAATTGTTTTCTAACGTCAATTAATTGAAAGTCTTTTTCCTCATCTTGCCATTGTTTAAGTTGGCTAACAGTGATTTCTTGAACCATAGTTTCGGTATTTGATTTGGGAACAATTCCACAGAACTGTTCATAATTAATTAGTTCGGTTATTAAAGTATCTTTTCGTTTTCTTACCTTTAAAATACGAGTAGTAAAAGAGGCGGCATCGAATAAAAATAGCCGACCAGACAAAGGCTCTCCAATACCCGTAATGATTTTTATTACCTCATTAGCCTGCATAGAACCAATGATACCGGGTAGTACACCTAGGACTCCTCCTTCTGCACAATTTGGTACTTGACCGGGTGGAGGTGGACTAGGGAATAAGTCTCTATAATTTGGGCCTCTTTCTCCATTTTTATCCAAATAATTGAAAACAGAAACCTGTCCTTCAAATCTAAAGATGGAGGCGTAAACATTTATTTTATTTGCTAAAACACAAGCATCATTTGTCAAATATCTAGTTGGAAAATTATCTGTTCCATCTGCAACAATATCGTAGTTTTTGATGATGCGCAAGGCATTTTCTGTTGTGTAAGCTTCTTGATAAACATTAATTTTAATGAAAGGATTCAGTGCTTCTAACTTTTTTTTTGCGGTTGCTACTTTTGATAAACCTACATCATTTACCGTGTACAACACTTGTCTTTGTAAATTACTATCGTCCACCAAATCAAAGTCAATAATCCCTAAAGTTCCTACGCCTGCGGCAGCTAAATAAAGCAATACAGGACTGCCTAATCCACCAGCACCTACCACTAAAACTTTGGCAGCTTTTAATTTTTTTTGTCCCTCTACACCAAATTCTGGAATAGCAATATGTCGAGCATAACGAGTCAATTCAGGATTCGATAAATATGGCTCCTCTTTCATTTTTTGATTGTATTTTTTCTCCGTTCTTTAATTTTTTCAAACGCCATCATTTCCTCTTCTGTAATAATCCATTTGTTAAATTGAGTGATGTAAAAGAAGGACATAAAAATAGGAATAAACAACAATCCAAAAATTAACCAAGCAGTGGGTTGAGGTAATCCCATAAAATAATCCATGTTATTGGTAGCCACATAATTCCACCAAGAAAAAACCATCCCACTATAAACTAAAATATATAAAAAACTACCAATTCCTAATACCTGATATATTTTCTTTTGGACCGCTTTGTCTTTCTTGGCTGCCCCCATGAAAACTCCTAAACAAAACAAGCCAATGATTGTTAAACCAAAGAAATAAGATACCCATTTTAGGTAAGTAGTGGAGGCCACCGTATTGCCACTTTTATGTAGCGTATTATAAGTTACATCCGTCGTTCCTGTTGCGCCAATAGGGGCAGTACTTGTCCAAATAGCGACAATAATTAAGGATAGAATAATTAATAATCCAAAAAATAATTTGGGTACTTGTTTCATGCACAGTTATTTTAATTTATCAAAGTTACTTTTTCTTTTGTACAGTTGATATTAGTTTTACCACAAACTTAAGAACAAAGCAACTTGATAAAATTAAGTAACGACAAAACAATAACTTGAACATCTAGGACGGAATCTTTTGCCCTCATTTTCTCTTAAAAAATACTTCCGTAGCTAGGCTATGCAAGAATTTTTTAAAAAAAACTGAGAACAAAATCTTCTCGTCCAGATGACCAACTTATTATTTCGTCGTTACTAAGCTTACAAAGCTAGGATTGTATTTTACCACATAGGTACATAGGTCACATAGTCATCACGTCATACTATGTGACCTATGTATCTATGTGGTAAAATTGTCAACTACTTTTGTAGTTCAAAAGAAGTCTGTGGCTTAGCCACCATACACCTATGATTTAGACTATTACGTTTAATTTTGTCCAAATAATTACTAACAGTTAATTATATATAATTTTATGATTTCAAGTAAGTGCACGTCTTAGAAAATTAGTAACTTCGCCATACTATTTTAATTACGTTTTTTATCTCATTCAGTATACACAACTTTATAAAATTTGCTAAGATTCATCCTCCTCTTAATTAGTATTTTCATTATCCATACGACTGGCTATGGGCAAGTTCATTATTTAAAAGATAAATTTAATAATCAAAAAATTATAGGTAGTGGAGAAATATTACATCCAACTAGTATTCGATTTGATAATACTGGGAAAGGATACATTACATTAAAGAGAGGAATTGTTCGATTATTGGATACAACAGGAGTATTATTGCCCGACCCATTAATTGATATTTCTGAAGAAGTAGTAGGTGATGCCGATCATGGTTTAGTGAGTATTGCTTTAGATCCATTATTTGAGAGTAATGGATATTTCTACTTATTGTATTCTGTAGATCGACATCATTTACTGTATTTTGGAACGCCAAATTATGATCCTACCATTACAATAGAAAAGCAAGCTACTATAGGAAGAATTACCAGATACCAAGCTGACAAAACGACCAATTTTACGACAACTATTTCCGAAAGCAGAAAAGTGCTAGTAGGTAAAGATATAGCTGACTTAAGTTTCCCAATACTAATGAGTTCTCATGGAATGGGTACATTGGTCTTTGGAGAGGATGGAACCTTGCTAGCTTCTTGTGGAGATGCAGGTAGCTTTCAAGCGGCAGATTTAGGTAGTTCAGAACATACTTACTATGAGCAAGCATTAGCGGATGGTATACTAAGAGAGAAAGATAATGTAGGTTCTTTTAGAGCACAACTGGTCGATAATCTAGCGGGTAAAATTATACGAATTGATCGAATGACAGGGGAGGGCATCCCCTCTAATCCTTTTTATGATGCCGATAAACCAACTGCCCCAAAATCTAGAGTTTGGTCTTTGGGCTTCAGAAATCCCTTTCGATTTATATTGGCACCAGAGACTGGAAGCCACAGCCCAATGGCGGGTAAGCCCGGAGATTTGTATGTAGGAGACGTAGGATCTGGAAGATGGGAAGAAGTAAGTGTGGTAAAAAAAGGAGGACAAAATTTTGGCTGGCCTTTATTTGAAGGATTCGGGGGAGGTTGGGAGTTTTGGCCACACCGAACTGCTAATTATGATGCACCTAATAACTCCATTACCCCATGTGAAAATGACTATTTTTCTTTTCAAGAATTATTAAAAGAAGAGCGAGAAGATCAGGATTATACCTTTTTGAATCCCTGTGATAACTCCTTGATCCCTTCGGATATTCCGACCTTCGTACATACTCGTCCGGTAATTGCTTGGAGTAACACCTTATGGAATAAACCGACTCGGGCAGAAATTCCAGCCTTTGATTCTTTAGGACGGGCAGTACCGGGTAGGATGTCTGACATTGGAATTGAGACGCCTGAGTTTGATGGATTTTCCAGTATGCCGGGATTCTTTTATACAGATGGGGAGTTTCCAGAAGAACTACACCAAAGTTTATTTGTGTCAGATTTTAGTGGATGGATTAAGACATTCCATTTTAATGAAGCAGATGAACTAATTGATGTTCAAAATTTTATGGACAGAGATACTGGGATAGTTGATTTAGAATTAAATAGAAAAGACGGTTGTTTGTATTATATTCATTATAATTCGCATTCTGTCAACAAGATTTGTTTTGGAGGTACGCCTCCTCCAATAGCTAGTTTTAATATAGATCAACAGTATGGTATCAGTCCGTTAGTGGTCCAATTTAATGGAACTAATTCTTATGATCCCACGAATCTGGACATCAGCTATCAATGGGATTTTGGCGATGGCAACTCTAGCACAGACCCAAACCCCCAACACGTTTTTGAAGCACCTAATGGCGAGCCTACTTCCTTTGAAGTACTATTAACAGTTACTAATAGTGCAGGTCTAATCGCAACAGAAAAAAGAATTATCTCGGCTAATAATACCCCTCCTGTGGTGCGCATTTCTAGCCTCCAAGAAAATGGCTGGTATCCTTCCAATGATATTACTTATCTCCAATTAGAGGCAGAGGTAAGGGATCAAGAACATTCAGCAGAACAGCTAAATTACACGTGGCAAACTTTCTTTCATCATAATACCCATTTCCATGAAGAACCTCAAATATCAAATCCGACAGCTGCCGTTATATTAGAACCTACAGACTGTACTACCTCTGAGGTATTTTGGCATCGCATAAAATTAACGGTTACAGATGAACATGGATTGTCAGCTAGTGATGAAGTAGAAATTTATCCCTATTGTGGAGAAGACTTTTTTGAAATAAAAAACCTAGAAGCAATTGGAACAAGTGAAGTGATAGAATTGAATTGGGAAACTATTTCGAATCAAGATTTACTGCGATATGATATTCAACGTACAAAAGACTTTCGCTTTGAAACAATAGGTAGCGTATCTGCTAATGAGGCTAAGAATTATTCCTTTGTAGATACAGACCCTATTCTGGGCAAAAATTATTATCGTATTATGGGCGTTCGGGCAGATGGTGCGGCTGAATATTCAGATCAAACGAATATTTACTTCCCAGCCGATCCAGAGATAGTAAATGTTTATCCCAATCCAACTAGGGCAGGTCTGACGATCTTTACACAATATCCCGTTGAGGAAACGCTGATTTTTGAGTTATTTGATCCGATAGGGAAATTAGTGTACACTACCACCTGGGAAGCTACTATTAGTGAACCCATAGAGCAACGTGTAAATCTAAACAGTTTTAATAATGGGGTGTATTTTTACAAAGTGAAGAATGGACCTAGTGAGGTGGGAGGAAAGGTATTGTTGATGAAGTGATAGTAATTTGAAATTTCGGATTGCCTCTAGCGCAGAAAATCATACATCATAAATCAGATATCATAAATCCACTAGCTTAGACCACGACGGATTTATGATGTATGATTTCAGATTTATGATTTTTTACAAAAGTCAAAGGGGCTAAACATTATGCATGTTAGCCCCTTTGTAATATATAATAATTGATGTGAATTAACTTTTCTTTGTGTACGCTTTTTCTTTAATTCTAGCTTTCTTACCTACTAAATCTCTTAAGTAGTACAACTTAGCTCTTCTAACCTTTCCTTTCTTCAATACTTTAATATCAGAGATACTAGGAGAAGAAATTGGAAAAATTCTTTCAACACCAACACCATTAGAAATTTTTCTAACAGTAAAGGTCTTATTTCTGCCAGCACCTTTGATCTGAATCACGTCTCCTCTAAAAAGCTGGGTACGCTTTTTCTCACCTTCCACAATCTCTACGCTTACTGATACATTATCGCCTGGTCTAAAGTCAGGGAAGACGTTTTCTTTTAACATTTCTTCCTGAACAAAACGTATTGCGTCCATCACTTATCTATTTAAAAGTTCGATTTGAATTAAATTCCCTAAAAGGTTTGCAAAGATAGACCTTTTTTAAAGAAATGAAAATAGAAAGTGGATATTATTTGTTAAAATAGCATCAATAAAGTAGCGTTGAGTTCTGAAATAGTTGAATTTGTTTAGCTAGGTTGTATAAAGTAACAGAATTCATAGTTCATGGCAAATATAAAATGAGAGGTAAAAATTAATTATAACAGTATGAACACGAGTAAATGCTGAAGTCTAGAGCAAGAAATTGTTTAAGATTAAATATTTTGCTCTGTCACAAAACTAGTCAATAGATTTTATAATAAAGACAGAATAATTGCTATTTGCGTAATGAGAGCAATGTAATCCCCCCACTTGATGTCAGAGTATAGATAGAATTCCCCTCATTTATTTTAACTCTTGAAAGAACACAACTTATTAAAATTACATCTTCTTGCCATCATTGTTTCCTAGATAATTATTAAAGCAACAAACAGTAATTGCCTGAGAATGCACACTGCATTTTGAGTTTTGAATCAATTAGACCTCCCATTACAATAGTTCCAAATAAATAATTCTACTTAAGATTATGGAAAAATCGTTACTTTCAAGAAGTGGTACTTCACGTCCATTAGAGCGAATAAGAAATATCTCTTATACCTCTAACTTAAGAGCTTTCTCAGAGAAATGCGTAAGTATTTTATTTTTTCTGTGTTTAGCAGTTACTGGTGCGTTTGCTCAATATGATATTGAAGTAGATCATTCTGTGGATAACCCAACTGCTAGTGTTGGAGATGTAGTAGAATTTACTATTGTTGTATCCAATTTGTATGGCGATGATGCTGAAAATGTTCAACTAACAGATTCTATATCTACTTGTTTGACTAATATAGCATTAGTACCTGGTTATCCTTCTTCAGGAGGCGGAGTTGCTGCTCTAAGTGGCAATTTAATTACTTGGGATGTGGCTAACTTAACTACTACGCAGGTAAGTGATACCCTAAAATTTACAGCAACTGTAAATTGCGAAGGAGTTTACTTTAGTAAAGTGGAGGTAACGACCGATCCAGCTGACGCAAATGACCTCGATGCTAGTCCAAGTAATACGGATTATGGAGAGGATGATATAGCAACTGCCTGTGTATCTATACCTATTCAGCTTTGTGTCACAAATAATGATACCATAGCTTTAGAAGCATTTACTGGAGCATTAGGCGTACAATGGTATAGAATTTATGATGTAGATAATAGTGGTGGATTAACTGTTGGTGATACGGTAACTTATGGTTCAGGTAGTGCCATTGATGTAGATATGGCAGGGACTTATTTTTATACTAGTACATTTGATGGCTGTGATGCGGGGCTTTGTTGCCCTTTAATTGTTGAAGAGGCTTGCATGGATTTAGCACTTCAAAAAGTATTAACTACTTCAGGTCCATTTTCACCTGGTGATCCAGCTACTTTTACGATAACAGTAACCAACCAAGGAGACATTCCTGCTGATAGTATTAAAATATATGATTATCATCCAAATGCTTTAAATTTGAATGATAGTGATTGGATTTTTATAAATGATACCACAGCTTGTATTTGGTTATCAGTAGCTGGTGGAGAATTAGCAACGCCTTTGGCTGCTGATGGAGGTGTTACTACTGTAGATATTAGTTTTATGATTGATGCTGCGACTACCGACACTTTATCTGTAAACTTTGCAGAAATTGCGAGCCAAACAGATGAAAATGGGAAGATCTTACTTGACAAAGATTCTGAGGGAGATAGTATTAGAACTAATGATGCTGGTGGTGATCCTGAAAGTTTAGCTGATGGGACGATTACAGGGGATGGTACAGGTACAATCGGTGATGGTGTAGCTGGAACAGACGAAGATGATCATGATCCAGCTATTTTAAGAATTAATCAATTGAGTTGTACTATAGTAGGAACGAACCTGACTTGTAATGGCGATAATTCTGGAAGTATCGCTCTAACTGTTGAAGGGTCAGCCACTCCTTTTTTATATGATTGGAATGATAATGCTTTAGATGGTACAGAAGATCCTACTGGTCTTGCAGCAGGAACTTATACGGTTACCATAACAGATAATAATAGCTCAACTACCGAATGCTCGGTAACTTTATCAGAACCAGCAGCTATTACTTGTACTGCCTCTCCAACTGTAGTTACTTGTAATGGAGGTTCAGATGGTGCAGTCACTTTAACTGCAGGTGGTGGCGAAGGTACCTTATCGTATTTATGGAGTAATGGAGCAACAACTCAAAATATAACTGGACTTACAGCAGGCACTTATACAGTTACTATAACAGATGGTGCTAATAACTGTACAAGTACTTGTTCCGCTATTGTTACAGAACCAACAGCAGTCGCTTGTTCTATAACAGGTAGTGCTACTGTTTGTGGCGGTACTTTAGCGGAAACTTATACGGCACCGGCAGGAATGAGTACCTATACATGGTCAGTAACTGGAGCAACTATAAACGGAGTAAGCAATGCACAAACAGTAGATGTCGATTTTACTACAACTAATGCAACTATCACTTTAACCGTTACTGATTCAGATAACTGTAGTAGTACCTGTGCTTATAATGTTACTACGCATCCAACACCTAGTTGTACAGTTGTTAAAACAGATATTACTTGTAATGGTAGTACAGATGGTACTGCGACTGCTGACCCAACAGGTGGTTTAGCGGGTTATACTTATTTATGGAGTAATGGGCAGACTACAGCTACTATAACTGGTTTAGCTGCGGCTACCTATACGGTAACAGTAACCGACTTTAATGGTTGTACGACGGAATGTAATACGACTATTTTGGAGCCGATAGCAGTAGCATGTAGTTTAACTAAGGTAGATATTACTTGTAATGGGGCAGCAGACGGTTCTATTACGGTGACAGGTACAGATGGTACTGGTGCTTATGAATATAGTTTGAATGGTGGTGCATATCAGCCAGGCAATGTATTTACTAGTTTAGCAGCAGTCAATCAAATAGTAACGATAAAAGATGCAAATGGCTGTCTAAACAACTGTAGCATAATGATAACAGAACCATCAGTATTAAGCTGTACAACAAGCAAAACAGACGCAACAGATTGTGCAGTAGATGATGGAACAATAACGATAACAGGAGCAGGTGGAACAGGAGCCTATGAGTACAGTTTAAATGGCGGTACTTATACAACAACAAATACCTTTACTGCTTTATCAACTGGCAGTTATACAATAACAATAAGAGATGCGAACGGCTGTACAAGTGAATGTACGGCAACAGTAGACGCACCAAGTGCACCATCCTGTACAATCACTCCGACAACAGATGTAAGTTGTAATGGAGGAATGGATGGGAGTTTGACTGCAGTAGGAAGTGGAGGAAGTGGCAGTTTTGAATACAGCTTAGATGGGGGAGCATTTACAACAACAGCAACATTCAGTACCTTATCAGCAGGCAGTTACACGGTAACAGTAAGAAATGTAGGGAATGTAAATTGTACAAGTACTTGTAATGTAACTATATCAGAGCCAGCGGTACTAGCTTGCACAGCAAGTAAAACAGATGCAAGTTGTAATGGCGCAAGTGATGGCACAGCAACGGTAGTTGCATCAGGTGGCACGTCAGGCTATACGTATCTATGGAGTGATGGCTCAAGCCAAACAACGGCTACGGCGACAGGTTTAGCGGCAGGTACATACACCGTAACCGTAACAGATGCCAATAATTGTACAACCACTTGTGGTGTAACCATAGTAGCCCCAGTCGCATTGACTTGTACTTTAGCAAAAGTAGATGTTAGTTGTAATGGCGGAGCAGATGGTAGTTTGACGGTAACAGGTTTAGGTGGCGTTTCAGCTTATGAGTACAGTTTGAATGGTGGTGCATATCAGCCAGGTAATGTATTTACTAGTTTAGCAGCAGGCAGTTATACAATAACTATAAAAGATGCGAATGGATGTACAAGTACTTGTGCGGCAACTATAGTGGAACCAGCTGCTTTAAGCTGTACGAGTACAGTTGCAGCTATCGAATCTGGTTGTGAGGCAATGGACGGAAAAGCTTATGTTACCATTACAGGTGGAACAGGTGCTTATACCTATTTATGGAGTAATGGCAATACAACCGATACACTAGCTAATGTTGCGGGTGGATCTTATGAAGTAACCATCACCGATAATGTAGGTTGTACAACAACATGTTCTGTAGCAATAACGAGCTTCAATTGTAATTTTGATTTAGCATTAGATAAAGCGGTAAATACTACAACGACACCTGGTCCATATCAAATAGGAGATCAAGTAGCATTTGAAATAAATGTTTATAATCAAGGTAATACAGATGCGACAAACATTGTTGTTGAAGATTACCTGCCAAGTAATATGACTTATGTGAGTGGTGCGTTTACAGCAACAGCTCCACATACAGCAACCGTTCACAGTTTAACGGCAGGAACGGATACTACTCTAACTGTTATCTTACAAATTGGTGCAGGCGCAAGTGGCACCATTACTAATAATGCAGAGATAATAGCAGCAGATGGACCAAATGGTACAACTGCACCTAGCGATCAAGATAGTGATATTGCGGTTATAAACGGTAGCAGCAATAACGCAACAGAATTAGCAACAGACGGTGATATAAATGATGATGGTGTAGGAACACCAGGCACAGCAGATAATCCAGGGGATATAGATGATTGGGATTTAGCACAATTTGAAGTTGGAGAATTTGATTTAGCCTTAGATAAAGTATTAACAACAGCTGGTCCTTACCAAGTTGGCGATAATGTAACGTATACTATTACGGTTTATAATCAAGGAACGATAGATGCAACAGATATAGTAGTAGAAGATTACTTACCAAGTAATATGACTTTTGTAAGTAGTCCAAACTTTAGTGCAACTGCGCCTTATCAAGCAACGGTAACTAGCTTAGCTGCTGGGGCCTCTACTCAATTAACGATTACGGCAAGTATTGATGCAGGGTCAACGGGTACGATGACTAATAATGCAGAAATTATTGCTGCAGATAATGATGGTGATTCATCGACACCAGCACCAATAGATGAAGATGGTGATTTAGCAACAATAAATGGAAGTACAGACGATGCCACGGAATTAGCAACAGATAACGATGTAAATGATGAAGGGGCAGGTACACCGGGCACGGCAGATAATACGGCAGATGTAGATGATTGGGATTTAGCTCAATTTACAATAGATACATTTGACTTAGCCTTGGCTAAGACGATCAATACGGCAGCGACAACAATGCCAATTGTACCGGGAGGAACAGTAACGTTCAACGTAACGGTTTACAATCAAGGGACGATACCAGCATATGATATAAATATCAAAGACTATATTCCAACAGGCTTAACTTTAACAGATAGCGATTGGACAGCAGTAGGCGATACAGCGATGTTATTAAATGAGATCGGAGTATTAGCAGCAGGAGATAATACGGTCATTCCAATAACCTTTACAGTAGATGCAAACTTCCAAGGCGATAGCCTAACGAACAATGCAGAGATCGGTTTTGCAGCAGATGAAGATGGGGGTCCAATGGCAACAGATATTGATAGCCAGTATAGTTCAGAAGATGGAACTGCACCTGATCCAAACAATGACGATATAGCAGATATATTAGGTGGAGATGATTATGATCCAGCAGGCATCAGTATTGAGCAGACGTATGATTTAGCCTTAACTAAAGTATATGATAGTTTTGGCGATGCAGACGGAGACGGCGCCATTAGCGCAGGAGATACAGTAATATACACAATCACGGTTTATAACCAAGGAACACTAGATGCGAGTAATGTAGCGGTAACAGATTATGCACCAAGTGACATGATTTATCCAGCAGGAGCAAGTATCAATGTAACTAATGGATGGGATGCAACACCAAGTACGACAATACCAAGCCTATCGGCAGGATCAACAGCAAGTGTACAAATTGCCTTAATTATTGACCCAAGCTTCCAAGATACGAGCATCGTAAATAATGCAGAGATCACAGGAGGCACGAACGCATTAGGTTTAACAGATGAAGATAGTACGCCAAGCAACGATAGTGGCAGCACTAGCGAAATGGCAACAGATAATGATATAGCAGATGATAGCAATGGAGGAAGTGATAATCCATCAGATGAGGATGATTTCGATCCAGCGCAGATCACAGTTGGTCAAGTATTCGATTTAGCTTTAACTAAATCGTTAAATACAACAGCAACGCCTGGACCATTTACGCCAGGTAGCACTGTTACCTTCACAATAGAAGTATTCAACCAAGGAAGTTTAGATGCGTACGATGTCCAGCTAAGTGATTATATACCAACAGGTTTAATCTTAGCAGATGCGCTTTGGGAAGATACAGATGGAGATGGTATAGCGAACTTAGTTACACCAATTCCAGACATCACAGTAGCAGAAGGAAGCGAGACAGTAGATATTACATTTACGATTTCTCCAACATTCCAAGACACGATGCTTTTAAATGAGGCAGAAGTAAGTTTTGCTACATCGGAAGCTGGTAGCGGTATCAATACACCAGATGTAGACAGTAATGCAGATGGTATCAATGATGACATACAAGGGGCAGATGATGTGACCGATAATAGTGGAGGGGACGAAGACGATCATGATCCAGCGCAGATAGTAGTAGATCAAACATTTGATTTAGCTTTAACGAAGAGCTTTGCTTCAAGCAGTACAACGCCAATAGTACCGGGTAGTACGGTTACCTTTAACATCACAGTTTTCAATCAAGGAACAGTAGATGCTTATGATATTAATGTAAATGATTATATCCCAACAGGCTTAATTCTTACAGATGCCAACTGGACGGATAATAGTGGCGTAGCGACTTTAAATAATGAAATACCATTCATTGCACCTTCTGATAATGAGGTAATAACGATCACCTTCACAGTTGATCCAAGTTTTGAAGGAGATAACTTGACAAATAATGCAGAGATCGGATTTGCAACAGATACAGATGGTGGCACGGTCAATACAACGGATGTAGATAGTACACCAAATTCAGAAACAACAGCTTCTACCCCAGATGGTAATAATGACGATGTGACAGCGACAGATGGCAGCGATGATTATGATCCAGCAAGCATATCAGTAGAGCAGACTTTTGACTTATCCTTAACCAAAGTATATGACAGTTATTTAGATGCAGATGGAGATGGCCAGATCAGCGCAGGCGATACGATTCTCTTTACAATAACAGTAACAAATGATGGTACAATCGGAGCAGACACCGTAACGATCACGGAGTATGTTCCAGCAGATATGAGTTATGTAAACTCAAGTATCAACACAACTAATAACTGGGATGCAACCAATGTAGCAGCACCAGTAACAGGCTTAGATACGCTAGCGGCAGGCGCAAGTGCAAGTGTACAAGTAGCCTTAATCATTGATGCAACTTTCCAAGGAACAAGTATTACAAATCAGGCAGAAATTACAAATGACGGTAATGCACTAGGATTGCCAGATGAAGATAGTACACCAAGCGATCAAGTACCTACTCAAGATGATTATGATACAGCAGAGGTGCCAGTAGGACAAGTATTTGATTTAGCATTAACTAAAGCATATAGTACTTACACAGATACTGATTTAGATGGCGCATTAAGTCCGGGGGATGAAGTGACATTTGAGATCGTAGTATTTAATCAAGGAAGTTTAGATGCCTATGATGTACAAGTAAGTGATTACATTCCGACAGGTTTAACTTTGACAGATGCCAATTGGACAAATAACGGTGGTGTAGCTACTTTGAATACGGCGATAGATGTTATCACCGTAGCAGAAATGAGCGATACGGTGAGTATCACATTCACAGTCGATCCAACGTTCCAAGATACGAGTATTACGAATGTAGCAGAGATCAGCTTTGCTACCTCAGTTGATAATAGCGGCATTAATACCCCAGATGTAGATAGTGGTGCAGACGGCATCAATGGCGATGTAATCGGAGGAGATGATTTGACAGATAACACGAGCGGTGATGAAGACGATCATGATCCAGCAACGATCACAATAGAGCAAACATTTGATGTAGCTTTGAAGAAGACTTATGCGTCAAGTAGTGCTTCGCCAATCGTACCAGGCACTTTAGTAACATTCAACCTTATAGTTTATAATCAAGGAACAGTAGATGCCTTTGACATCAATGTGAATGATTATATCCCAACAGGTTTGATCTTAGCAGATACGGACTGGACGGATAACGGAGGCATAGCGACTTTAAACAATGCTATAGGAATGATCGCACCAAGCGATAGTATAACTGTACCGATTACGTTTACTGTAGATGCCAACTTCCAAGGTGATACAATTACGAATGTAGCAGAAATTGGTTTTGCAACAGATGTAGATGGCAGTACAGTAAATGCAATAGATGAGGATAGTACGCCAAGTAATCAAGACCCAACACAAGACGATCAAGACACAGTAGGCATACCACTAGAACAAACCTTCGATGTTGCTTTAGATAAAGCCTACACGAGTTACACCGATAATGATAACGATGGACAGATAAGTGCTGGAGATGATGTAGTATTTACGATCACGGTTTATAACGAAGGAACACTAGATGCAGACAGTATTTCGGTAGTAGACTATGTACCAAGTGATATGATTTTCGATGGAACGAATCCAGCGAACTCAATCTGGACAGGAAGTACAACAGCACCCACAACACCAATCACGAACTTGGTAGCAGGAGCCAGTACCAATGTACAAATTACCTTACAGGTTGATCCAGCTTTCCAAGGCACAAGCATCGTAAACAATGCAGAAATTGTATATGGCTCTAATGCTTTAGGCTTAGAAGATACGGATAGTGGAGACTTACCAAACACGATTGATGGTAGCAGTGATGATACGTCTGAGTTGGTAAATGATGGAGACTTAACAGCACCAAGAGATGAGTATGATCCAGTAGAAATTATGATCGGGCAAGTATTTGATTTAGCCTTAACTAAAGCAGCAGTAAGCGCAGGACCATATACGATAGGCGATACCATTGAATACGCTATTACGATATATAATCAAGGAACATTAGATGCAACCAATATTACGGTAGAAGATTATCTACCGACAAATATGATGTTTGTAGCGGATGCAAGTTCAGCATTCAGTTTAACTAGCGGACAAATTTTAGCGAGTGTAGCATCCTTACCAGCAGGACAAGATAGTACCTTAATATTGTTCTTAGAAATAGGAGCTAACGCTACAGGCACGCTTACGAATAATGCAGAGATTACAGGAGCAGATGGACCAAATGGTACAGCAGCACCAACGGATCAAGACAGCGATCTGGCAGTAATAAATGGTAGTACCAATAATGCGACAGAGCTAGGAACAGATGGCGATATAAATGATGACGGCATAGGTACACCGGGTACAGCCGACAATCCATTAGATGTAGATGATTGGGATTTAGCGCAGATCAATATTGATGAATTTGATTTAGCATTAGACAAAGTATTGACAACAGCTGGTCCTTACCAAGTTGGCGATCAATTGACTTTCACCATTACGGTTTACAACCAAGGAACGATAGATGCAACGGATATTGTGGTAGAAGAATTTTTGCCAAGCAATATGACCTTTGTAAGTAGTCCAGACTTCGTAGCAAATGGAACTAGGTATTTAGATACTCTAGCTACTTTGGCTGCAGGAATGACTCAAGAATTGACCATCATAGCGTCTATTAATAATGCTGCTACAGGCACAATGACCAACAATGCAGAGATTATCTCCGCAGATAATGATGGTGATCCAAGTACACCAGTACCAGTTGATGAAGATAGTGATTTAGCCACTACTAGCGGTAGTTCGGATAATACGACAGAACAAGCAACAGACGGTGATATAGCAGATGATAGTACTGGAGGAACAGACAATCCAGCAGATGAAGATGATTGGGATTTAGCGCAGTTTGTTATTGACACATTTGACTTAGCCTTGACTAAGACATTAAGTCCTACGACTGTGATGCCAATTGGTCCGGGTAGTACAGTGACTTATAATATCACAGTATACAATCAAGGAACAATCAACGCATGGGACATCAATGTAAATGATTATACGCCAGCAGGTTTAACATTAGCAGATAATGCATGGACAACAACTGCAGGAGTAGCAACCTTATTAAATGAGGTGCCATTCTTAGCGGCAGGTGATAATATAGTAGTTCCAATTACTTATACAATTGATGCGAACTTCCAAGGATCATCTATTACGAACAATGCAGAGATTGCACATGCAGCTGATGAAGATGGAGGGCCAAATACACCAGATATTGATAGTACACCTAACGACGAGGACGGTACTACACCAGATGGCAACAATAATGACATCACAGATGGAACGGGTGGAGATGACTATGATCCTGAAACGATCTCTATTGGCCAATCATTCGATTTAGCCTTAGAAAAAGTATTGACAACGGCAGGTCCATACCAAGTAGGCGATCAATTGACCTTTACTATTACGGTGTATAACCAAGGTACGATTGATGCGACAGATATTGTGGTAGAAGAATTCTTACCAAGCAATATGACTTTTGTAAGTAGTCCTGATTTTGTGGCAAATGGAACTAGTTATTTAGATACCATTGCAACATTAGCAGCAGGTGCTTCACAGCAGTTAACAATCGTAGTAAGTATTGATGGTGCTGCTACAGGCACAATGACCAACAATGCAGAGATTATCTCCGCAGATAATGATGGTGATCCAAGTACACTAGCACCAGTTGATGAAGATGGGGATTTAGCCACTACTAGTGGTAGTTCGGATAATACGACAGAACAAGCAACAGACGGTGATATAGCAGATGATAGTACTGGAGGAACA
>CAKZUM010000357.1 GCA_937921525.1 uncultured Saprospiraceae bacterium | reverse complement strand
TTTTTCCAATACAATTGATTTCTTTTGTCATAGTATTGTTAAAAGTTAACAGGGTATCGGGCGATACCCTGTTTAACCGAAAAAAACCAAATGAAAACAATTTCTATGTAAGTAAAAACTGACGTTTTCTATACTTTTCTCTTAAAAAAACTTAGTTTACATTGTGAGAAAGAAGAATCTTCATATTAGGATTGAACAATTGATTCTTTATACCTTTATAATGAGTATAAAAGACGGCAGTCGTCCCGCGAAGAACTAAACTGCCGTGTAAAGAGCCCCATTAAGGTTCTTAATGGTATCTATTATCTTTTTGGGTGAATGTGTGCTTACATTCAATAAGTCCAATGACTCTCTATAGTGAAAGTTGCTACTAGTCGAGCAACTTTTACATAGGGGGGATAAATACGACCTAACCCAAATGTTGGTTTTGCAGTGTTGGATTTCGTTTGTGGTAAGATCAGAAGTGGTAGTGATACTAAAATGAATATAAGCTACCACGAGTTAGTTAAATAAGGTCTGCAAAATTACTGCGTAATTGGGAAAAAATCTCCCCCGATTGGAACAAAAAGTAACCCAATCGGAAGGAATTAAAAATTTTTTTTATTTACAGATTTTTTGAAATCTTAGTTATTCCTAAGTTGAATCGTTTTTAAATAATCTCTAGGCAAAATCCCGTACTTTTCTTTGAATCTTTTAGCAAAATGACTCTGATTAATATACCCTACTTCGTTGGCTGCTTCTCTAACAGACTTCCCATTCATTAATAGTATAGAGGCCATTTCCATTCGTTCTGCTCTCAAATAATTATTAATTGTCATAGCATACACTTTCTTGAATCCTTGCTTTAACTTTTGTCTGTTAATACCCACTAGTTTTGCAAGTTCTTCTATCTTTGGCGGATTTACTAAATCACTAACAATTATTTCTTTTGCTTGTTTTATTTTCTCTAAATCATCCTTCCGCAAGATGACTCCCTTGACAGGAGAAATTATATCTGCATTATATTGTTCAATTTGTTTAGAGAACAATTCCAATGCCTTTCCCTCTAACAGAGTGCTTCTCACTAAACCTACATTTTTATCTTCTGTTATTTTCTGTATACAGGTTGCAATAGATATACTATAATTGCTCTGATAGAAAAATGATCGCTCTGCTTTTTCATCTAGAAATATATCTTTTAGTTCTTGAGGCATTTGCTCCATCATACAAGCTATCTTGTTGCTATATTCTCTTCGATCAATAAACAAAGTAGTAAACAATATGCTAGAGTCTTTCTCAAATTTGATAATCTGTGAGCTACCAGCTGAGTGCGCCGTAATTGTCCCCTGTAAGGGATTCATCTTGTATCGAATTCTATTTTTATGAAAACAATGCTTAATACTCCCCTTCACCGCAAAATTAAATTGAAGTGGTGCAGGAGAATCATTTTCGAATGTTAATGACCAGTCATCTTTTAAGCTGCAATTGAAGATTAAAAGACTAATTCCGTCACTAAAACTGAAACCAACAATCTTACCTGTTCCTATATTTTTTGGCAATTCAAGTATTTCTTCCAAACAATCTGTTCGAGAAGATTTTTTTATTCCTGATCCAATTTCTTTAATGATGCCGTGCGCATCGTATTTTTCTATTTTAAAATTCATGCCTTTGATTTTAATGTTGATTAAGAACTGGACGTACTTCCTCTGCTCCCCGATAACGAGAAGTAAAGGATATAAGCCAAATCCAATAAAAAATGACGTTTGGAAATCAAAAAGCATTATAGAATTAATGCGATACTACTAGAAAGTTTGAACATTTAATATGTTCATTTTGGAGGAAAGTTTTTTTTATTTTTTGTTCCGATCGGGTTGTTTTATATCCTGTTAAATAAGGATTGTTAGTAATAAGTAACTGATATTGATTCTTTAGTTGAACCAATTAGGTTGCTTTAGAATGAGGTATGTAACACCTCAGTTGGATGATTTGTAACAAGAGGACAGGCTACATTCATCTAGCCCATTTATCTTAATCATGTGGATAACAGATTTTGTTAATAAATGTTCAAGTGTTGATTACATGTTATTTACTCTAAAGACTAGTTCAAGTTTTATTATCTGTTTTATGCTTTTATTCTCTTGAGCTTTCCAAGAACGATGCCCTTGTCAATTTGTTATCTATTACTGTCAAATTTTCTGAATGTAGCTACCGCTATTTCAGAGAAATAGTACTTTGTATGCCCAATTTTTTTGTCTACGAACACCAACTACCTAAGTCAATTGCCTTAATCGATCCGCCGCCGCTGCCAAAGTGCTTTCCTTTTTTGCAAAACATAATCGAATCACTTTATCTCCAGTAGGTTTTGAATAAAAAGGAGATAAGGGTATTGCTGCTACTCCAATCTCTGTCGTTAAGTATTTTGCAAATTCAGCATCCTCCATATTACTTATCTGTTCATAGTTAAATAATTGGAAGAAAGTACCTTTTGATACTTTTGGAATCAAAGGGGTATTAGCCAAACTATTGGTCAAGTAATCTCTTTTTTGTTGAAAAAATGCGGGTAACTGCTCATAGGTTTCGGGGTCTTGTAGATGTTCAGCTAGGGCATATTGGGTAAACGAATTT
>CAKZUM010000356.1 GCA_937921525.1 uncultured Saprospiraceae bacterium | reverse complement strand
GCTGCCTTTTGTAACACTTTGATAAAGTTCCTAAAGTCAGTATAGTTTAATGCTTTAGATAATTGCCTTGCTTGCCAATATTCTATACCACTTTCGTCAATGTGCTTTATTTGCTCAAAGAGGCTTGTGTTATCAGTTGTTATTTTTTTATCACTCATGTCTATTGCGTTTTTTGTTATTTATAATACCGAATTATTTAATCCGCATTTTCAACAAAACACAAAAATCTATGCACCAACTACGAGAACAGTAGTTCAGCAAACCTAAATCATGAAATCAAAAGGAAAGAAAAAAGGTAGGTTGTTTCCATTGTTTAGCGTGTTGTGTTTTAGTTTACGATAAATATAACACAAATATTATATAGGTCAAAATTTAGCTAAATGTTTTTCTTAAAGGATTGAATAACAGCATGACCTCCAACAAAAAAGCAACTAGCATATTTCTATACTAATCGCTTTTCACTCTTGAAGGAAGTCATCCGATCACTTTGGACAGGCACTCCATCTTACAATTTCTCGGTGATCTGAAAATTCTAAGTTGTTGATAGCCAAGACTTACCAAGTTTTGAAAACTTGGGAAGTCTACCAAAAACAGCATTCTCGGTCAGCCCGTTTGGAGTGGTCGGATGAAACGTATGAGACAGAATAGGGCAAAAAAAAACTGCCTATCAACGAAAATGATCGAAGATAGGCAGTAATTATTGTATTGTGGGTAATGAGAGACTCGAACTCCCGACCCCCTCGGTGTAAACGAGGTGCTCTGAACCAACTGAGCTAATCACCCAAAATTATAACGCTTTTCTTTATAAGCGATTGCAAATGTATAAGATATTCAAATACAATGCAAGTCTTATTTGTGAAAAAACAATAAATATTATTCATGGAACACACCAAAACCCCTATCAAAATGCGTTATTTTTACCTATCTAATTGATTCTTAGGAATAAAGATACTAGTAGACATTTCTATACACAATACTGGACATTGTTTAGAACAGAGAGTAGAGAAGAGAGAGTAGAGACGTATTTCGATCAGAGAACGACGAAATTTCGTCCTTTTTTAAACGTAATCTGTCTCTATTCTCTACTCTCGCTTCTCTGTTCTTTGAAATGTCCAGTAGTATGATTTCTATAATAATTCTCATTATGAAAGAAGTGACGCGCCCTTTTGTCCCGCAACTTCCCGTTGCTGGACAAATTTATCCAATAATGGGGAGTTGCTGCATTTTCTAAAATGTCTAGTAGAATGATTTCTAAATAGAAACAAACTATGAAAAAAATACTGCTCTGGATTCTCCTCATTTTTGCCATTGTCTTAATCGCATCTATAGGCATTGCTGTTGTTTTTGAAAAACAAATAGGGCAACAACTAATTTCTGCTATTAATAATGAGTTGGTACATGATATTGAGGTGGAAGACTTCGAATTGTCTTTACTGAAAGGCTTTCCCTATGTATCTGCCCGTCTAAATAAGGTGCAAGTACCTGATAAGCGCAAAAACTTATTGTTAGAAGCAGAAACCATGTCCTTCAATATTGGATTATTAGGCCTGCTGCGCTCTAACTTAAATATCGGGAATGTAATCATTGAAAATGGGGCTTTATTTGTGGAAATAGATCGAAGAGGAAATGCTAATTTTCTAATTACCAAAGAAAGTGACATAGAGGAGGCTGCCATGACTGGTGCTGATTTTTCTTTATTGTTAAAGGAAGCCACCTTAAATAATATGGAGCTAATTTATATAGATCGACAGTCTAAGCAGGAGATGAAATTGCTGCTACAAAATGCTTTTTTTACGGGGGAGTTCGATAGTGATGAATTTTCTTTAACTAGTGATGCAGTCATCGAATCTACTTTTGTAGAATTGGAAGCTAAGCGATATTTGGTCGGAAAGCATTTGGGGTATAATGCTACAATATATGTTGATCTAAATAATGGGTTGTATGAATTTCAAGATGTTATTCTAACGGTAGATCAAAACGATTTTGATATAAAAGGAACTATACAAGACCAAGCTAAAGGAACCAATTTTGATCTTATCGTCCATAATAAAAGTGGGAATTTAGAATCTGTCATACAGTTATTGCCAGAGGAGTATGAATATTTAGAAGGATTTTCTAGTAACGGAAATTTCAATTTTGATATTCTAGTAAAAGGTAGATTAAATGCAACCGAAACACCAGCGGTGAATTTTAATTTTGGTTTGGAAGACGGTCGTATTCAACATGATGAATTGGGTAGTTCGATCAAAGATGTTTCTTTTGCTGCCAGTTTTAAAAATGGAAAATCTCCTTCTGGAGAAGATGCGGTGTTGGAGATTAATAATTTTAAAGGATATTTCAACAGAGAATTAATCGAGTCGAAATTGAAAGTGAGTAATTTGAACGATCCACATATTCAGTTAGATTTAAACGGCACTTTGCCAGTAGAAGCTATCTATGAATTTATGAGAATAGACTACATCGAGGATGGAGACGGAGAGATGGAATTACGCAATATCCATATCAACGGTAAATACGAGGATATGACTAGAACGTCTAGAATTCATAGGGTTTATGCAAGTGGAGAGATAGAATTTGATGATGCTGCTATCACTATCAATGGAGAAGAGTTGATCTTAGACAAAGGGGTGGTCGCCATGAAGGATAACCAACTGCGAGCAGCTAATATAAAATTAGAAGGCGCTGGATCAGAAATACTTTTTGATGGATTTTTTACTAATGTGATCCCTGTTTTATTAGCAGATTCTATCAATAGTAAAGACGCAAAATTAAAGTTTGAGGCACAGCTAAAAGCTAAAGAGATAGATTTAGATCGTTTACTAACTGCTGTTAGTCTCAAATTAGAAGAAGAAGAATTAACAGCCAAAGGAACTGTTGTAGATTCTTTAAAAGAGAACCAGACTGAAAAGCGAGAGTACCTCACAAATTTCCTAAACGGCACTTTTGCTGTAGATGTCAGTGCTTTTAATTACAATGAAGTGGAAGGGGAATACTTTACAGGAGAGCTTAGTTTTAAAGATAAAAAAATGAGTATCGTCGGTGCAATTCAAGATATAATGGGTGGGTCAATTGATATAGATGGAACGGCTTATTTTAAGGAAACAACTAGCTTAAAAACGAATGTTATTTGTAATGATATTCTTGCGAAAGAATTCTTCCGTCAAATGGAGGACTTTGGACAAGAAGTGTTAAGTTATAAAAATTTAGAAGGTACTCTAAGTACAAAGATGGCGATCTCTTCTAAATGGGATAAAACAGGTAACTTCTCTTATGATGATCTACATGTATTAGCGGATGTGACGGCAAAGGATGGCGAACTGAATAATTTTAGTATATTGGAAGATTTTTCTTCGTATATAAAAGTGGACGACTTAAGGAGAATTAAATTCGTTGATATGCGGAATTGGTTCGAGATTAAAAAGCAACGTATTTATATTCCAGTAATGCTGATTCAAACCAATGCGATGAATATGCTATTGAGTGGCGATCATTCTTTTGAAAATGAATTTGATTACAATATCAAAATTAATGCTGGACAGGTTTTATCTAGTAAATTTAGAAAACATAATCCTGATCTTGAACCGCAACCTGCCAAAACAAATGGTCTGTTCAATTTATACTTTAATACCTTTGGCGATTTCGATGATTATGAAGTAAAGACAAACAAGAGTAAGGTTAAGCAGGCTTTTAGGACTAGTGAGTATCGTAAGAATACCATCCAAGCAGCCTTAGATAAAGAATTTGGCAAGGCCTATCGAATGAAGATTCCTGCTGCTTATGAAGCAAAATTCAAGGACATTAAAAATATAGATAAATTTGAGGAAGGAACAATTCAATATTTAGACCCTATTTCTGGAGGACGAAATTGATGTTTTTTTTTGAGAAGCTATTGTAAAAAGCTGTCACCCACTTTCAAAGTGGGTGACAGCTTTTCACAATAGATTTTCACAATAGCATCCCTACATAAAATCAACATCCACCGCATAAGGATATTTCATCAAGTAGTGCAAAGCCCTATTCATATCGAATGCTTCAAACACCACATTATACAACATTTCCGTAATAGGAACATGTAATTTATAGTGTTTGGCCAATTGTCTAACTATCTTCAAAGTTCGGACGCCTTCTGCTAATTCTGGCATAGATTCTAGGATAGACTCGAAGTCTTCTCCTTTTCCAAGACGCTTACCAAAAGTATAGTTGCGACTATCTTGACTCGTTGCGGTGGCAATTAAATCACCAATACCAGCAGTACCTAAAAAAGCTTTTGCCTCCGTCCCCATCGCTCCCCCAATATGAATCATTTCTGTGAGGCCTCTTGTAATAAGCATTGCTTGAATATTCTTGCCCATATCCATTCCTCCTAAAATTCCAGACCCTATTGCGATAATATTTTTTAAGGCCCCCGCTAATTCCGTTCCCAATAACTCATGCGAGCCAAAGACATGAAACTGCCGACTATTCAATAACTTTTTTCCTTTCTTTATCACCTCTGTAAAAGGGCTTGCGATGACCGTAGCTGTTGGTTGCCCATCAAGTATTTCCGAAGCTAAGTTAGGCCCTGCAAGGCATCCGATTCTAACAACGACACTTTCTTGTCGGATGACTTCACTCATGGTACAAACATTATCTCTTGTCAATCTTGTTTCTTGAAAGAGTAGGGCTTCTTCTGCAAAGTTTCTTAATCCAAATCCTTTGGTTCCATGTATAAGAATGTGGTAGGGTTGGAGATAGGGACCTAATTCTTTCATCAAACTCCTAAAGTTTTTAGAAGGAATAATCGGAAAGATCAAGTCACAGTCATTCGCTATTCTTTCTAGGTCATCAGTAGGTTCTATATGGTCGGATATAGTAATTCCTTGATGCTGCCGAGTCTCTTTGATTTGTTGGACTAACTTAGGTTGCCGACTATACAAAAGGGTATCAACACCATTCAATGCTAGTAGATTAGCAATGGCCGTTCCAAAACTCCCTGCCCCAATGACCCCTATTTTTTTGTTTTGCGTACTCAAGTTTGTTTTTTAAATTTTCTGATACTTAGTGTTGGTAGACTTACCAAGTTTTAAAAACTTGGTAAGTCTTTACACGCTACTTATTTTGATGCAGCAGCTACCGCCTCTACTTTAGACCATACCCTAAAAACATTTTTGTAACAGATATTAGCAATATCCTCTTCTGTATATCCTCTTTTTAATAAGGTATAAATTAGATTAGGAAATTGCGATACATCTTTCAAGCCAGTAGGCAAACTATCACCAACACCATCATAGTCAGAACCAAATCCTACGTGCTTCGTGCTACCAGTCAATGCAACCACATGATCTATATGATCTGCTACTTTTTCAACATCTGAAAAAAGAGCAGGATTCGCTTTTTGAAACTGTTCTATAATCGGCTTTGCTGCCTCATCTCTGTAGCTCAATCCTTTCTCTTCCAACAAAGCACCTAACTTTCCACGGAGTTCATTTCTGTGTTTTGCAATATCCCCATCCAAAAAGGTAGAGCCAAAGTTAATCTGAATAACACCATCGTTTTCTCCTAATTTTTTAATCATATCATCATTCATATTCCGTTCAAAACCAGGTGTATATTTTCTAGTGGAAGAGTGTGAGGCAATACAAGGAACATCTGTCATTTCCATCACCTGATAAAAGGTAGAGTCAGACACATGAGAAATATCAACCATGATTCCAACTCTATTCATTTCTAAAACGACCTCTCTTCCAAAAGCACTTAGACCGTTCCATGTTCTAGTAGTATCATAGGAAGAATCACATATCAAATTATCTTTAGAATGTGTAAGGGTAATGTATCGAATACCTCGTTCGTGAAAGTAAGCAACATTGTTTATATCATCCTCGATAGGCGCCCCGTTTTCCATTCCCATAGGAAGCGACAATATACCTTTTTCAAAATTATGGACTACTTGTTCTGGAGAAGTTGTCATAGCAAATTTATCTGGGTGCGCCATTGCGATGCCACTCACCATATCGATCAAGGAATCTGCAAACTCTTTTGCACCACCCGTCTCTTGATAAGAGGCAGGAATATATATGGACATGAAAGGCGCATCTAGCCCACCTTTTTTTGCACGAACATAATCGAAATCCCCTTCGGCAGTTTCAATAGGAATACCTAAAAATTCTTTTGTTAGTTTAAAATTTTTAATCCGTAGTCGATAAGGTAAGTCTACATGTCCATCTGTGATAATGTACTTATGTGCTAATTCGTCAGCATACACCTTCAATTCAGCATCTGTCATTTGATCTATGGTCTTGACGGTTGGGACCTCTGCGGTAGTAACTTGTTCTACCATATTTTTAGTGGTATTACAAGCAACACAGAGTACTATAAAAAGGAAAAAGAATATATTTTTCATAGAAGAAAGATTTGAAGAATGGTATGGTAGCTTAGACCTCTGGTCTGAGTAACCTAGATATATTACTACTCATACAAGAGGTGTAACTACATGTAATCCACCCAAAGTAAACACATTTTAATGGTTTATAATAGCGAATATAAGAATTGTTCAAATATATATGCACGTACAACACTAAAACAGAAAAGCCTTTTTGATTCGGTAATCAAAAAGGCTTTTTATAAAAATATTAGATTTTCGTTAGACTTTATTCTAAAATAATCTCAAATAAAGTCTACGACTAGAATGGTAAATCATCTTCTGCAGAGGCTGGCGCATCCGTAACTGTAGGAAAAGCTCCTTCTGCAGGTGGTGGAGGTGGCGCACTAGCAGCTGCCTGCCCTGCTTCTACTCTCCATGCGTTTAAGTTGGTAAAATACTTTCCTTGCCACTCTCGCCCTCTTAAATCAAAGTGAACCTTTATGGTGTCCCCTTCCTTATAAGTATCTACCAAAGCACAACGATCTTGTACTAATTGGAATTTCACAAATTGCGGATAATTGCCATCCACTTCTATTACAAATTCTCTAGCTTGGAAAGAATCCGTTTTTTTCTCCGTATCAAAGACTTTATGTAATCGACCTACTACTTCAAAAGACATGTCAGATATTTAATAATTAACAAATTGTTTCTTTTACTTACAAAGATAAACAAAATATTTATCTTCTGCCTCTTCTATCGTTATTTCTTCCTCTTCTATCATTATTTCTACCTCTTCTATGGTCTCTATAGTCTCTGCTATCTCGGTCTCTTCCATCAGAACTCTTCTTTCTTTTCTTGGCATTCGCCAAATTATCAATAGAAGTATCCTCTGGCAGGGTTAGTTTACCTTCAGACAATGTTAATAGATTTTCTCTGATTACTTCATCGCTTACAAAATGTTCTCTATTCCAAGTCTTATACGCTAGCTTCATATAGGACCCAATGACCTTAATAAACCCTTGCAGTTTGGGGCCTTCCTCCATCTCTAAAGCCTTATTAATTAATTGCTGTACATTGTTACCATAATGTCTAAACCTAGCTTCTGAGTTAGGATAAGCAATCTTTTCAGGCTTTTTCTTATAGTCTTCCGGCGTTGGAATAATGCCACTTGGCGGAGAAACTTCCAGATCATATTCTGCGATTCTAAAGACATGCTTCCATAAGCGTTCTTTATAATCTTCAATATTTCTGTTTTGTGGATGCATTTGCTGCATCAACAAGACTACTTTTTCAATAAATTCTTGTCGTTCCTCTGGGTCTTCAATTTCTTTTCCATGCAAGATTAACCGTTGTACATTACGGCCATATTCGGGAATAATTAATAATTCTCTTTGAGAATTATATTCCATATTAAGTGGATTATCTACCATCATATTTTTTTCTTATTCTTTTTAGTAACGATAGGGCGAACGAAAAGTCGTTTTTATAATAGGTATTAGTGGAAGAAAGTTACAAACTTTCAAAATATTAGGTTGAAGTTACAAACTTCAACCATCGACCCAAACATTTCCCAATGAATTACATATTACGATTTTGATTTTTCGTTTGCTCTAATTCGTTCAATAAATATTACTAATGAACCATTCCTTAGTAACAATGAAATAACTTATGAAATATCTATTACTAATAGCAAGTGTCGTACTTCTAAGTCAATGTACCAATAAATTAAATACCAATACGCCTACAGGTTTAGAAGATTGTGTTTGTATAAAAATTTTTCAACCTGTCTGTGGGGAGGATGGAATAGAATATAACAATAGCTGCTTGGCCGAATGTGCTGGAGTCAACTATGTAGAAGGAACTTGCCCGATTATGACAAAAGGTAAAATCGTGGACCTTGGAGACCCTGCAATTGATGGTTGTGGCTGGGTTATTTCTATTGATATAGATGGCGTAGCAGTTAATTTTCGACCTGATAATTTACCGACTGCTTTTCAAAAAGATGGTTTGGTAGTTGCTATTTCGTATCGAGAAACGATGGATCTATCGCCTTGTGGTCGAGGATTACAAATAACAGTGATAGAAATTATTAGTATTGAAGAAGGGTAATGTATTAGATAATTAGACCACACTACTGGACATTTTAAAGAGCAGAGAATAGAGAGCAGACCAGCCCGACTGTCTTCAGGCTATGGTATATACATAAGTTTTTCTTAGAATTTCTTCGATCATTTTAAAGGTCTAATAATCAATTGATTATACCGTTTTTTTTATAAAAAGCAGTTCTCATTTTAGAGTAGCTTTATCCAGCAACTTCCCGTTGCTGGATAAATTTCTAAGCAAACCGCCTTAATTTGTCCAGCAACGGGAAGTTGCGGGACAAAAAGGCTAACATTATCATTCAAAACGAGAATTGCAAATACTTATGTATATACCATAGACTGTCTTCAGGCGGGCGGGGAGTAGAGACAGATTTCGTTTAAAAAATGATGAAAGTCCATAGTTTTTTAAACGAAATCTATCTCTGTTCTCGCTTCTCTGCTCTCTATTAATAACAAATTAACAAAATGAGAATCACAGAATCTACTTCCAATCATAGACACTTAGAAAAAATGTCGATAACAGACTTATTGACTAAAATGAATGAGGAAGACCAAACAGTACCAAATGCAGTAGCCAAAGCTATCCCGCAAATAGAAAATTTGGTAGCAGCGGTAGTGGAAAAAATGAAACAAGGAGGCCGATTATTTTACATAGGTGCAGGGACGAGTGGCCGACTAGGCGTAGTAGATGCCTCAGAATGTCCGCCTACATTTGGCGTACCACATGATATGGTGATAGGTCTAATAGCAGGGGGTGATTCTGCTATCAGAAAAGCAGTAGAGTTCGCAGAAGATGATGAGCAATTGGCGTGGAAAGATTTGCAAGCCTATCAAATAGATACATTAGATGTAGTAGTAGGTATCGCTGCATCAGGTACAACGCCGTATGTAATAAATGGAATGAAAACCTGCCAAGCTAATAATATTGTGACTGCTTGTATTACTTGCAATCCCAATTCCCCAATGGCTAGCCATGCAGACTTTCCCGTAGAAGTTATTGTAGGGCCAGAGTTTGTCACAGGAAGTACCCGCATGAAATCAGGTACTGCTCAAAAGTTAGTGCTTAATATGCTTAGTACTAGTGTCATGATTCAATTGGGAAGAGTAGTAGATAACAAAATGGTAGATATGCAACTCAGCAATAACAAATTGGTGGATAGAGGTACTAAAATGGTGATGAATGCTTGCGCAATAAGCTACGAAAAAGCCAAAGAATTATTACTCGAAACAGGAAGTGTACGCGCGGCAGTAGATCGCCACAAAGATCAGATGGTTTAAAACTGAACTGATTCATTATTTACAAGCCATTGATTAATGAATGATTCCCTATAGTAGTAGGCTTGGCAGTTTTGGTGCCAAGCCTATTACCAATTATCGAAAATGTACGACCACTTCTCGACTAGCATTTTTCCCGCCAAAGACTTTCAATCTAATATTTTTATCAACTGCGATGGGTCCATTATATAGTTTAGATTGTCTCGTAGGGGTGGTTCCATCCTTTGTATAATAAATTTTCAAACCCGGATAAGCTGTATTTGCCAACAATTGCCCCTCTTTAATAATTGCTCCAGGAGGGGGAATATGATAACTCAAACCACCTGCCACAGAATTCAATCGGAGCATTTCTTTTTGCCCTAAGGTATTGGCAAAAACATTCCAGTCACTATCTAGTTGGTTTTGCGTTTCAGCTACCGTTTTGGCTGTAGCCCATGCAGGCATAGGTGCCCAAGCTCTTTCTGCCAAGCCGAGCAATTTTGGATAGGCAGATCGTTCTAGTCTTTCTTGATTAATTAAAGTTTCACTCCACAAGTGACCTTGCATACCTAGGATGTTTTTCTGATTACTTGGAGATAATCTTTCTTTGCCAGCCGCTAGTTGGTCACGATTTAAGGGAACACCCATTTTACTTATGGAAGCCGTTTGAAACAAGTTAAAAGGGGCAAACTCATACACTTTTCTAGTATCTACATAGCCAGCCCAATACAAGCCAGAAATTTCAGGGTCTTTGTCATAAGCCAAATCAAAATACAAATTGGAGGCATTGCATAATACAACAGGATAGCCTGCATTAGCCAATTGATAGGCCATATCTTCTCCACCCCAACCAAAGACAGAGTTCCAGACATACGGTTGGAATTTTTTATTAACAAAGGTAGGATTTGGTACATGGGCTTTGTGCTCTCCTTGTTGCTTTGAAGTTAAAGCAATTTCTTCCCATCCACCTGTAACTAAATTTCGCTCTGCTAAAATTCGATGAAATCTTTTTAAGAAATAAGCAGTCAATCCTTCCTTTGTGGCATCCACTTCCGAATTGTTCCGTAACAATTCTTCACAAATAGGAGATTGTTCCCATACGCCATCAGGCACTTCGTCTCCTCCTGTATGTAATACTTTTAAAGGATGTCCTGCTTCCTCGTGCATCGCTATTAATTCATCTACCACTTTGTCCAAAAAACTATATAATGATTCCTGACATACACAGGTAGTGTTGTCTTTATATCCTTGAACAGACCGATAGCTGGATTGGTCATTTGGATCACTCAATAAATATTGAGCAGCAGCTTCCTCTTGTCCTGCTTTTTGTAATCTTTGATAACGAACTTCCATGGCTTTAATAGCTGCTCGTGCATGACCGGGTAGGTCAATTTCTGGAATTACCTCTATGTGTCGTGCTTTTGCATACTTTAAGATTTCAATATATTCAGAGCGAGTAAAATGTCCCGTACCAGCACTTTCAGGATTGTCCACAAAAGGCCCTGACCCATAAGCTGGAATTAGATGAGTCTCTTCCGTTAAGGTATGCCCACGCTTTGCGCCTATAGACGTCAACTCTGGTAAGTCTGGAATTTCTAAACGCCAACCTTCGTCATCAGATAAATGAAAATGGAATTTATTTAATTTATAAGTAGCCATTACTTCCAATAATTTTTCTACAGAGGCTTTAGACTGAAAATTTCTAGATACATCCAAATGTATTCCCCTATATGGAAAGCGGGGAGCATCTTGAATTTTTATAGCAGAAAGAGGGATGTCCTTTTGTGGGGCTTCTAATTGGTCAAGGGGTATTAGGGAACGTAAACTTTGAATACCATAGAATACTCCTGCTGGGGTTGCGCCTTCAATGGTAATTTGTTCTTTTTCAGGAATGACCTCTAGTGTATAGCCTTCTGTTGAGCCTGTACCCAATGACAATTGAATAGATTTTTCCGCACAATTTCCTCCTTCATAATCTTTGATGGATAGTCCGACAGATTCTAGTGATTGGAGTAGATAATTTCGTTCATTTTTCAAGTCTTTAGAATAACACAATGTATAGCTATTATTCAATTGGAGTAGACCAGATTTTTGAACCACTTTTTGGGGAGTAGGAACTATTGGCAAGAGTTCCGATTTAGCTAATAGTTGTACTTTTTTGTTTTGTTCATAGCGGTAGGCTAGGGTAGGGATTGGAAAAGAATCTGATTCGCTTCGATGGATTTGTTGAGGTTCTGTAAAGGGAGTGATTGTATAATTGTCCAGATATTGAGGAGTGCCTGCCGTTCCATCTTCTTGTTGGAATACGACATAAAGCCCCTCAGGCGCATCTGACACTTTAGTAGACCAGTTATTTCCTTCGTAAGGAAATTCTATACTTTGACCAGCCGCTAAAGGTTGATAACTGGCACTAGGAGCTAGGCGAAAAAAATTACCATTGATATGATTGATCTGTAGGCCATTCGCTTGGACACTATCTTGAAAGGGTTCATTATTCTGATTAAAATAAATTGCCCAATTATTGCCCAATTCCTTTGTCCCTGTATTTTTCAATGTAAATATTCCAAACTGTTTCTGTAAGTTTTGGGCATTTGCACCGTTTCTGACCAGCTCCCAATTTAAGTGAATAGGAGCAGTGCTAGAAACCATTGCTGATCTATCCTGTCCACAACTAATAAATAATAAGAGTAAAGAAAACAATAGTATTCGCATTATCATATTTTTCTACGAATCTAGCATTTTCTTTGGATTTGCAAGGTGTTTTTTAAAATAAGAAATACTATTTTTGAGAAAAAAAGGAATGCTATTAATAAAAAATGCGACCATTATTGATTCCAGATCGCCATTGAATGGAAAAAAAAGAGACCTACTAATACAAGACGGCCGAATAGAAAAGATAGGGGCTAAGTTGACTAATAAAAAAGCCAAGCTAATTGCTCATAAAGATCTCCACGTTTCCCTAGGGTGGTTTGATATTGGGGTGCATACAGGGGAGCCAGGTTTGGAACATCGAGAAGACATCCAATCTATTACGAAAGCGGCAGCAGCGGGAGGTTATACGGGACTTGCTTGTTTCCCTAACACCAACCCAACTATTCAAACTAAGTCAGATATATTATTTTTTAAAAATCAATCTAGCTTAGTGGATATTTATCCAATTGGAGCGGTTTCTCATAATTGCGAAGGGAAGGATATTGCGGAAATGTATGACATGGCAAAAGCTGGAAGTATTGCTTTTTCAGATGGACTTCATTCGATACAATCTAGTGGTTTAATGAAGCGGAGTTTAGAGTATGTAAAGGGAATAAACGGCGTTATTGTCAATCATCCGCATGATAAAGAACTAAGTGCCGGTGGACAGATACATGAAGGAAGGGTCAGTACAGAGTTAGGCATGAAAGGCTTACTGAGTTTATCTGAGGAATTGATGCTCAAAAGGGACATAGATTTATTAGCTTATACAGACTCTCGCCTGCACGTACATAATATATCAACTGCTGGCTCTATAGATTTAATCAAAACGGCAAAAAAGAAAGGATTAAAAGTAACTGCCTCTGTAGCTGCTGCCAATTTATTATTTGATGATCGAGCTATTGCCTCCTTTGATACCAATCTAAAAGTATTGCCTCCTATCAGGACAACAAAAGACAAGACAGCATTAATAAAAGCAGTCAAAGACGGAATAATAGATTGCATCACCACGAATCATACGCCATTAGAAGAAGAGGTGAAAAAAATGGAGTTTTTATATGCTGATTTTGGAATGATTGCTCTAGAATCAACATTTGCCATTTTAAATACGCAACTAAAAGACCAGATTTCATTGACTCAGTTGATTGATCTACTGACCTACCAATCTAGATTCGCTATGGCCCTACCTACCCCTACTTTAGAAACGGGGAGTGAAGCTAATTTAACTTTATTCTCTCCTACTTTGGAATGGACATTTGAGCGAACTTCTATACAGTCAAAATCTAAAAACACTCCTTTTATAGGAACCAACATGACAGGTAAAGTGCTAGGTGTTATTAACAATGAGGAATATAGTTTTGATTCTTGTATCGCCTAAACTAGACGAATAATTTAGAGAAAACTATAATATAATTTCACTTTATAAAAGTAAAAATAGATATTGGGTCATTGTTAATAAATTTAAAACGCACAATCTATGACAACTTTACATGCTTCTGAAACCTCCATATTTCCAACCGCTATGCGTTTTGGCTTAATAGGAGGCTTAATTGTTATTGTATGGAATTTAATAAAAAATATGGCTGGCTTAGCCACGAACTCCATGGCAGGAATTGTAGACATGGCTATATATGGTTTTATAATATATTCGGCCATTAAAGGAGTACGAGAGTTACAGGGAAACCATATTTCTTTTGGAAAATCAGTAGGAGTTGGCGTGGTAGCTTGTGCACTCATGGGATTGATTGGGGGAATATTTGCATATGTCTACTATAATTTTATTGATCCATCTGCTGTAGAAGAAATAGTAGCTTACACCGTAGAAATGATGGAAGGTTTTGGGCTTGACGAAGAAGTTCTGGAAGCTTCTGCTCAAGGAGCTAGAGATGGATTCGGTTTATTTCAACAAGTGCTAGGTGGTCTAGGTGGAGGAGCATTCATGGGTTTAATAGGCTCTTTAATAGGAGGTGCAATTATGAAAAAAGATCCACCGGCATTGGTATAAGTATCTCTATTGATTATATGGCAGTTACACATAAATTCTAGCACTTATGTAACTGCCTATATCCTACAGAAAGCTAGAAACAATAGCTTTTAAAACACGTAACTCTTTCAAAGATTCGTTCTCTGAAAGAGTTCTTTTTTTTAGCTAATTTGGCACTTCTAAACGACAAATAACTCTCCAAATGTGGAAGTTATAACTTTGTCGTAATTTCATTCTCATTTTTGGCTAACTGCCTATAGGTATAAGTGATTAAAAATCAGCAAATTAAAGGCATGTCGAGCTTAGCCGTTACACTACTGGACATTTTGAAGAGCAGAGAACCGAGAATAGAGAACCGAGAATAGAGATAGATTCCGTTTAAAAAACAACGAAATTTTGTCATTCTCTGATCGAAATACGTCTCTACTCTCTCTTCCCTGCTCTCTGTTCTAAACAATGTCCAATAGTGTACTTAGCCGTATAGCCTTATTTTCAAATTAGACAATGAACGCACATAGCACGAAATTTGGTTTAATAGCAGGTATTGGTACCGTTTTGATTCTTTTGACTGCTTATTTTGTGGATAAAAGACTACAATTAAGTCCCGGGGTTGTATGGAGTACGATGATATTCTATATAGTTGGGATGGCGATGGCAGCCATAGAGGAGCGAAAAGATAATGGCGGATTTATTAGTTTTAAAGCAGCTCTAAAAGCCGCCTTTATTGTTTGGATGGTAGCCAATGCGATATACCATACATTTAATTATCTCCATTTTAATTACTTTGACCCTGAAATGATTCAAATTCAAAAAGACGTTGTTTTAGAAACATTGGATACAGGCGTTTTTAGTGAAGAAATGACAGAACAAATGGCAGCAAAAACGGATGAAATAAAATATGATATAATGACCACTCTTTCGGGGTATATCATGTCCTTAGTCTTTGGTTTTTTATTAGCGGCAATCATTGCACGTCTTGTTCGAAGAGATGATTTTGAAAAAGCAAATCAAGTATAACTGTTTGAAAGAACAGAGAACGTTACACTGAGAGAAGAGAGAAGAAATCGTTTTAGGAGATGAAATGTCTTTGAATATGAACGAAATCCATCTCTGTTCTCTAATCTCGGCTCTCTATTCTAATAGAAAATAACCACTTATGTTAGACGTCTCAATAGTAGTTCCCGTTTTTAATGAAGAGGAATCTATTCCCCACTTAGAGAAATGGATAAGGGAGGTAATGGAAAAACATCAAATTCGCTATGAATTAATCATGGTAGATGATGGAAGTGATGATGGATCTTGGAATGTTATTGAATCTTTAGCAGAAATAGATGATCGCATTAAGGGGATTAAATTTAGGAGAAACTACGGTAAGTCTGCTGCATTAAATACAGGGTTTAATGCAGCTCAAGGAGATGTGGTGGTGACGATGGATGCAGATCTACAAGATAGTCCTGAAGAAGTGCCAGAACTACATCGAATGATTATGGAAGATGGATTTGATCTGGTGTCTGGATGGAAAAAAGAACGACATGATCCGCTCTCAAAAACGATACCGTCAAAGTTCTTTAATAGAATCACTCGTTGGGTGAGTGGGATTCAGTTAAACGATTTCAACTGTGGTCTGAAAGCCTATAAATTACCAGTAGTAAAAAGTATAGAGGTGTATGGAGAAATGCACCGTTATGTACCCGTCATCGCCAAATGGTCGGGCTTCAAGAAGATTGGAGAAAAAGTCGTGCAGCATCAAGAACGGAAGTTTGGCGAAGGCAAATTCAATGGTTGGTATCGAGGCGTGAAAGGCTTATTGGATTTAGCGTCTATTCTTTTTGTGGGTAAATTTGGAAAGCGGCCTATGCACTTTTTTGGCCCACTTGGAGGTGTCATGTTTTTAATAGGATTTTTCTCCTCTGCCTATATTGGTATCACTAAATTGTATAGATTGAGCCAAGGGACGAATCCCGGTTTAGTGGTTCAAAATCCCTTCTTTTTTATAGCACTCACTTGTATGATACTCGGTACGCTTTTGTTCTTAGGTGGATTTTTAGCAGAGTTAATATCCAGAACGTCAACTGATCGAAATGCTTATTTAATCGAAAAAAGAATAGGACAAGAAACGGTTACTCAGAATAACTAACCTAAGGCCCCATCTCACATGAAGAAAGTAATCATCATTGGTACGGCGCATCCTTTTAGAGGTGGCTTGGCTTCCTTTAATCAACGCATTGCCAAAGAATTTCAAGTGCAAGGAGATGAGGTAGAAATCTATACATTTACCCTACAATATCCCTCTATTGTTTTTCCTGGAAAAACACAATACTCAGATGGGCCAGCCCCTACCAATCTTTCCATTCAACGTACCTTCAGTTCTATCAATCCGCTTACATGGATCAAAACAGGTCGAACGATCAAAGCATTAAAACCAGATATAGTACTATGTCGATTTTGGCTACCCTTTATGGGCCCCTGTTTCGGTACGATGCTACGAATCATCAAGCAAAACAAGCATACCAAAATCTTATCACTGATTGATAATATTATTCCACACGAACAACGAATAGGGGATAAGCAATTGGCGCAATATTTTGTCAATCAAGTAGATGCCTTTATTGTAATGTCAAAATCTGTTCAACGTGATTTGCAACAGTTTTTAAAAGACCAACCCGTAAAATACATTCCACATCCTGTCTATGATAATTATGGTGATCCATTGGAAAAACCAGTCGCAAGGAAATGGTTAGACATTCCAGCAGAAGGTGAATACATTCTATTTTTCGGTTTTATTAGAGACTATAAGGGTTTAGATCTCTTACTTCGAGCGATGGCGGATGAACGAATCAGACAAAGAGGCATTCAATTAATAATAGCAGGAGAGTACTATGGAGGCAAAGAAAAGTATGAAGCATTAATCAAAGAATTAGGCATCGCAGATCGACTCATTTTAAAGACAGATTTCATTCCTAATGAGGAAGTCAAATACTTTTTTAGTGCGGCAGACTTAGTGGTTCAACCTTATAAATCCGCTACTCAAAGTGGCATCTCGCAGTTGTGTTATCATTTTGAAAAACCAATGGTCGTAACCAATGTCGGCGGGCTTCCTGAAATTGTTCGCCATGAAGAAGGAGGATATGTCGTTCCAGTAGAAGTAACAGCAATAGCAGATGCAATCTTAGCGTTTTATGAAAAAGAAAAAGAAGCGGATTTTGTAGCAGTAGTGAAAGAAGTAAAAAAAGAATTTGCTTGGGATACCATGATTAATGGAATGAAAGAGTTAGCGGAGAACAGTTAGAACAAACAAAAAAGCATGTACAACATACAACAGGTAATCAGAGAAAACATCACTTTAAAAGAGAAACTACTAAGCGATTCTACCTTATTGAAAACCATCACGTCAATTATTGATTGTTGTACAAAGACTTTTCAACAAGATAAAAAAATATTTTTTTGTGGAAATGGTGGAAGTGCAGCAGATGCTCAACATCTTGCAGCAGAATTTTCAGGCCGTTTTTATTTAGACCGTCCCCCTCTATTTGCAGAGGCACTACATGTCAATAGTTCTTTTATGACTGCTGTGGCTAACGATTATTCTTATGCCGATGTCTATACAAGATTAATACAAGCAAAGGGTAGGGAAGGAGATATTCTATTTGGAATTTCTACGTCTGGCAATTCTGAAAATATAGTAAATGCTCTAGCGCAAGCAAAAAATCAAGGACTTATAACTATTGGATTTACAGGGGCAACTGGTGGTTCTTTAAAAAAACACACCGATCATTTAATAAATATTCCCTCTACCGATACCCCTCGAATTCAAGAAGCCCATATTTTGGTAGGACATATTATTTGTGAATTTGTAGAAGCTAATTTGTTTGGGTAAGACTTGGGAAGTTTTAAAAACTTACCAAGACTGGGTTAACGCTAATACAGCAAAATCATACATCATATATCCATCTAATTTCGCCACATAAGCATTTAAGACTCAAGACTTGGGAAGTTTTAAAAACTTACCAAGACTGGGTTAACGCTAGTACAGTAAAATCATAAATTTTAAATCATACATCATAAATCATAAATCCATCATGATCCTAATTAAACAGATTTAAGATGTATGATTTCTGAATTAAGATGTATGATTTTTTTCCCTCCCTTCTAGGCTCGCTTCCCACCCAACTCATCAATATAAGCCTGGTAAATTGGCAAATCCTCTAATCTCGCATAGCCCCACTGCGTCTCATAACCATTCACTAATAAAAAATAATCCGCAATAATATCGCCTTGTTGTTCCAAGTTAAAATCAACAAGCCCTTCTCCTTTTTTTCGTCTTAATTTTAAAGCCCGAACCCCTCCATAATCATAGCCGCAATTTGTATGCTGCGCCATCAAGGCCCGCACCATGTAAATAGCCCCATACCGCTGATATTGCCAAATATGCATTAACTCATGGATCAGGATATTGTCATGCATTTTGCCCCAACTATTAATAATATTAAAACTAACATAACAAAATCTAAAAAAACGAGGCCCCGCATGTGCTCGCTCATCAATTCTTATAGGCGAATAATCTATAGAGGTGCCATAGACTGTTTGCGCCAAGGCAATTTCATTATTAGTCAAAGGGCGAGTATTAAATTTAAAGAAATCACATAAAGTCTCATAGATTTCTCCCGTACCGATCAATTCCAATACCAACACTAAAATCTCAAATAACCATATAAAAAAAACAGATACCCAAGAAGCCATATCCGCCTCATCCTTCCAATATTCCTTCTTAGAAATCTGAAAAGTACATCCCCTAAATAGATGCCGCCACAGCCGAGTCAACCGAACGGGAAATAGCCGAAAGTAAGTAGCTATTCTATAATAAAAGGATTGTATTTTTACTAATAACATTTATGTTAAATCACAAAATTCAAATCACAAATTCCAAATCTGCGTAATCAGAAAAATCAAAAAAAATCACAGTCCGTGTTTAGAAAGTAGGACAGCCCACCTTACTACGCCGCCCAAAACGCCGCCCCCCAATAGTACCACTCTCCAAGAAATTATAAGTAATCGTAAAATTGCTAATAAAATACCAATCCGTAGCATTCGTATCTCCTCGACCAAAGCCTGTTTTTTCATTGGAGCTATTACTCCTATCGCTCAATTGTATAGCTATATTTCCAGTACCAGCTCTATCAAACAATAGCGGATCAGGATACGTCAAACTCACATCATCTAAATAATCCGTAAACAATTTTCTAGCCCCTACTTCCAAACCAATATGAATGTTTTCCGACAAAGCATATTTGAAACCCAAGCCAAATGGAATTGCCCACTGATTTAATTTATAAGGGATTCGATCTGGATATTCCGCCAAGCCTTGTCCTTCCGTCCCTAATGGTTGAAGATCGTAAACAACCCCATCAATATCTGTCTGAGGGTTGAATTTGAAAAAAGTATAGCCCCCAAAAAGATAAGGTGAAACTGAACCAGATTGCGGATCAAATCCTAATAGATTGAATTCTCCTGTCACGCCAACCTCATAGATATTGGTGCTAAAACTAAGATTCCGATCTTGTATTAATTCAATTCTAGAATTTGCATCATTTCCCGATAACGTTGTATATCGACCATGTACTCGTACAGCTAGTAAATGATTAAAATTGTATCGAATCAATGCACCAGCAGAAAGATTGGTTTCTTTAAAATCAATAGTGCTAGAATTGGAAGATAATTCCCCTCTATAATTGGAACTGCCAACAGATGCACCAACTTCAAAAAATTGCGCATTGACCACTAGCGGGAGGCAAAGGAAAAGGAACAAAACTAATTTATTCATCGAATGATTGGATTGATTCAAGAATTAAAGAGAATCGAGCAGGATCTATTTTGCCACGGATTCACGGATTGAGGAAGTGAAATTTCTGCAATCCGCGAATCTGTGGTAAAAATGTATACGGGTAGCTAATGGCTTATACTTAGTAACGATAAAACAATAACTTGAACATCTAGGACGGAATCTTTTGCCCTCATTTTCTCTTAAAAAATACTTCCGTAGCTAAGCTATGCAAGGATTTTTTAAGAAAAACTGAGAACAAAATCTGCTCGTCCAGATGACCAACTTATTATTTCATCGTTACTAAAACGAAAAATTACTTATTAGAGTACACCAAATATTCCCAAGGAGCTAACTCCATAGTTTGTCCTTTTGTTAAATTGGTAGTTGCTCCAGAAAATAAATTCGTATAAGTACCCGCTGTAAAACCATCCGAAAGCGTAACACTTTGAGCAGCAGTAGATAAGTTGAGAACGACCACGACCTTATCCCCATTTTTAGAACGACTAAAAGCATAGACAGACTCATCTGCCCCAGTCGGTATTTTTACTAATGGGCCACCATGCGTACCATTCCATAAAGCCTGATTGCGATGTTTTAAATCGAATAGTGTTTTATAAAAATCAGCATATTTGTAATCGCCCCAGTTTATAGTTTCTTTTTCAAAAAACTCCAATTGATTATCCATCGCACTTTCCATACCAGAATATACCAAAGGCATCCCATCGAAGGTAGCGGTAAGCACAGCGAAGGTTTTATGTCCTGCCCCCATACGTTGCATCTCTGTACCAGACCAAGAATTTTCATCATGATTGGAAGTAAAGTGCATATGATAGCCCTTCGTATAAGCGGCAGCTTTTTTAGCTAACACCGTATCAATATGCAAAGCAGTCGTTTTGGTTTTTCCTTCTTCCAGAGGATGTACTTTATTTACTCCTTGAGAGGCAGCGATGGCATTAAGCGTGTGATGCATTTCCCATCCATAATCCATGACGAACGCTCCATTGTTGAGGATAGCCGGCACTTCTGCTTCTGCAAAAAGGAAAATTGGTTTAATTGCATATAAGGCATCTGAACAGTCTGCCCAAAAGTCAACAGGAACGCCATGCGCTACATCTACTCTAAATCCATCAATTCCAATATCTCTTACCCAAAAGGACATTGCATCAATCATTCCTTGTCGCATATCAGGATTATCATAATTGAAATCTGCCACATCGGTCCAGCCCCAAGATTTGCCCGTATTATAATCTATTGGATCTGTAATTTTACCATCTGGTCCTTTCGTATACCAATCTGGATGCTCTGTCATCCAGTTATTATCCCAACCACTATGATTCGGTACCCAGTCAATAATGCAATACATTCCTGCATCATGTATCGCTTTTAGCATATGCTTAAAATCTTCCATTGTCCCGTGATCTGGATTGGTTTCATAATAGTTGCTAACAGCATATGGACTACCTAGCGTTCCTTTTCTATTAGTTTTACTAATCTCATGGATCGGCATAAACCAAAGAATGTCTACGCCCATTTCCTTTAGTCTAGGAATATGCGTCTCGAATGCTTGGAAGGTGCCTTCTTCTGTAAATTGACGTAGGTTCACTTCATAAATAGTCGCATTTTTATGCCACTCTGGAGTTAAAGGTTTTACGATTTCTACGACCTGTGGCGGGTGGACTTCTTCAATTTCTGGCTCCGCTGCTGTCACTACTGGTTCCGTTATTACTTGCTTAGTAGTGTCGCATGAAGCGAAGGAGAGTAGGAGTCCTACTAAGAGAACTGGGAAAAAAGAATTTGTTTTTAGTTTCATATTTATTGTTTTTCCTCGGACTTCGTCCGAGGTTATTCATGTTGAACTACTCTGTAGTTTTTTCTATTTTGATTCTTTATTTTTTATCTTCCAGTAACTTTAGTAATACTCCATTCGTCCAGCCGAATCCATCTTGTACTGGATATTCTCCGCCACCTGTTTCTAATTCCATATCTACTACATTATACTTTTCTAATAGTTTGCCAGTACGTTTGTAGATTTTTCTATTCAGTGCAATCCATCTATCAGCGATGGTATTGGCTAGTGTTTCCTGCTGGTAATTTTTAAGACCACTAATAGTCATCCATTGAAGAGGTGCCCATCCATTCGGATAATCCCATTGTTGGCCGGTAGCATTCAGCGTGGAGACAAGGCCACCTGCTTTTAAAAAATCAGATTCAATAATTTTAGCTGCTTTGGCTGCTTGTTCTTTAGTGCCTATACCAGCTTCAAAAGGGTACATTCCTGCTAGGGATGGAACGGTGGTATGTTGCTTTGTTTTAAAATCATAATCCATAAAGAAACCTTTTTCTTCGTTCCAACAATACTTTTGGATAGCTAATTGTCTTTGCTTAGCTCGTGTATTATAAAGTGCTGCTTGTGCCGTATTTTTATTGGAAGTATGACCTGCTGCTATAATTTTTTCTAAGCTATAAAGCAATGAATTTAAATCGACAGGTATAATATCAGTAGTATGGATGGTTGAAAGATTTTGAGCATCTTTGAACCATCGACTACTAAAATCCCAACCAGATTCACAAGCAGAGCGCAAGTCTTTATATACTTGTTTGGCAGGTCGATCACTTTCTTGAACAGTTAATACATCTTCTCGATGACTTTCTGCTCTTGGGTAATCGCCTTTATCCCAGTACCGATTTAGATAAACGCCTTCCTCTAGATAGACTACTTTGTCATTAGCAGTTGTAGTGGCATTGACATTTGCTAGACCCTTCATCCAAAATTGATATTCTTTTTCTAACTGTGGTAAAAACTCTTGAATAATTTGATCCCCTTTAGACTTGGCCAATAAATCGACCATTTTACCAAAGAAAGGCGGTTGAGAGCGACTTAAAAAATAGGTTCGATTTCCATTAGGTATAAAACCAATTTTATCTATTAGATAGGCAAAGTTTTTGACCATATTTTCGATCATATCTTCTCTTCCAGCAGACTGTAATCCTAGCATAGTAAAATAACTATCCCAATAATAAATTTCTCCAAAACGTCCACCTGGAACAATATAGGAATTAGGTAGTGGAAACAAAGAACCTGTCTCATCTTTGTCAGGTTGACGAGTCAATACAGGCCAAAGACTATTGATATGCTGGCTGACTGTTTTACTAGTATCTGCTTTAAAACCAGAGGCGTATTTTTTTGGCGTATCAAAATACATAGCCACAAATTCGTCTAATTGAAAATTAGGCGTATCTTTTACTTTATCGTAAGCACTCATGATCTCTGTTGTAGATTTTTTAGGTGTACAATCTACAAAAGTCTTACCGTCAGGAAAGACCTTATTCATTTGAACCGCTTCAAATAAATCCCCAAATCTTTCATTAGGTGGTAATTCTCTTCTCTCATCAATTTCAGCCCCCTCTTTAGTTTCAGCATTAGTGGCAACTGGTTCAGAGACAGTAGTTTGTACTTGTTTACAAGCTGTCGTTAAAGAGAACCATATAAATAAAAATAATATTTTTTTCATAGTTAATTGTGTCAATTAGGAATGGTTCATTAATAAATATCGTTTTTATGCGCCGTTATTTTTTCTTTATGCAAGGCGAAAAACGTAGGCGATGCCTAGCATCGACGAGGCTTTTCAACATGAGCAAAAGGGAAAGATTCGGGGAATCTTTATCTTTTGTGAACCGCTTGCGGACGGGATGCCAAAAGGAAAAATAACAAGCAGAAGAATGTAAGTTTATTATTTCACCATTCCTAAGCATTCACTCGACCCTTTTTCTGCAACCATAAATAACCAATAGCTCCAGTTACAAAAAATAAAACCGCAATAATTTCTGCTTGCGTAGGATGATAGCCAAAAATATCATACCGAGAATTAACTCGAATTTTTTCTATCCAATATCGCTCTACGCCATTCAACATTAGATACACCGCAAAGAGCATTCCCGGCACAGGCAATCTTTTCCGTAAGGCCCATAAAATAGCCACAATAATGAATGCCATAATCATTTCATAGATCGGAGTCGGATAAACTCCTTGTGCCAATTCATTACAATAATACCCAACACAATCCTCTATAGGAACGCCTTGGTGTAATACATTCTGTGGATAAGTATAGGACCACATCCAATCTGGAAAAATCCACCAAGAAGGAGTTGGAGCTTCATTCACAATTCCCCAATCACCATCACCTGACAATTGACAACCCAATCGTCCTACTCCATAGCCCACCATCAATGCAGGCGCAATCGCATCTGCAAAAGGAAAGACTGCGATGTTATGTTTTTTTAAATATAAGACGACTCCAATTGTTCCACCAATCAATCCACCATAAATAGCTAGACCACTTCCAGACAACAATATTTCAAAAAAATTGCCCATCGTCAAATTACTCACATCTTCAAATACTGCAAAAAACTTGGCCCCTAATATCCCTGTAAATGCTGCGAGTAAGGTAATATCCCCTATTCGATCACTTGGATACATCTCCACTTTTTGTGTAATCGGCTTGGCTAAAACATCTTTTTGCTTCTCCCAATATTTTAATGCGCCTAGGGCTATAGCTCCAAGTATCCCCCCTAATATACTTCCTTTCGTTGACAGAAGAATACCTGGTGCATCCATTTTGAATGCTGCAAAATTTTGGAATACATATAGTAGTTTAAAACCTAGAACAAATCCAAAAATCGTATTGAATAATAGTTCTCCAATAGAGGCTGCTTCTCCAACCGTTCGTTTAATTATATTTGGATTAAACTCTCCTGCCGCCTCCTTACGCTTCAATTCTTTGTTTAAAAAATAAGCACTAGAAAAAATAGCGATGGCCAGCAAAAGACCAAACGTTTTCACAATGGATGTACCATTGTCTACTTCTGTTCCAATTAAGCTATGAAGAATGTAGGATAAATCTGGATACATGTTACTATTTGTTTTCTCAATGAAGTTGTTTTAAGTTTACTAAACCTTGAAGGTTTAGTAAACTTATTCTCATTTTTAATCCCTAACAATTCAATGCGCCACAAACGCTAATTGTTTGACCAGATACATAAGTAGATAAGTCAGACGCCAAAAACAAACAAGCATCTGCTATTTCCTCTGCTCGACCTAATCGCTTCAACGGAATACTAGCTAGAAATGCCGCCTTCGTTTTATCATCTAATTCTTCCGTCATATCTGTTTCTATAAAACCAGGGGCCAAAGCATTACAACGAATATTTCTAGACCCTACTTCTTTAGCAATGGATTTAGTAAAACCAAAAATACCTGCTTTAGAAGCCGCATAGTTTGCCTGTCCAGCATTCCCAAAATCTCCTACCACAGAACTCATATTAATAATAGAACCTGCTCGTTGTTTGAGCATTGGACGCATGACATGCTTGGTTAAATTAAAGACAGATTTTAGATTCACTTCAATAACTTGATCCCATTGATCTTCACTCATTCTTAGCATGAGGTTGTCCTTGGTAATTCCTGCATTGTTAATCAAAACATCTATTCTACCAAAATCTGCCATTACCTGCTTTACCAATTCTCCAGAAGCTTCAAAAGAACTAGCATCCGATTGATAGGCTTTTACTGTAACACCTGCTTTTTCAGCCTCTTCTGCAACCGCATTAGCGCTATCCGCAGAAGAACGATAGGTGAACGCAATATTTGCGCCCTGCTCTGCAAATTTTTGAACAATTGCTGCTCCAATTCCTCTGGAACCACCCGTAATAAGGGCTACTTTGTTTGTTAATAATTTCATTGCTTAAAAACTTCTTT
>CAKZUM010000355.1 GCA_937921525.1 uncultured Saprospiraceae bacterium | reverse complement strand
GTAAGGATCACCCATTGTTTCTGCTAAACCACCACAGCCACATACCCATGAACAGTACCATCGCTTTCCGAAAAAATAAGTAATTACAGGAACACCAATTAATGCTAAAGCAATTCCCCAGACTAACATGAATAAACCTAGGTTACCGCCATTCAATAGATTGTTCAAATTCCAGTCAAAAAAGAAGCTATAATTTAATGGCCAGATATTCTTAAAATCGTAGTAGGGCTGATTTAATTTGACTAATATTTCTGGTATCAAGAAGGCGAATGCCGTTTGAAAAAACATCACGGAAAGTGTTCGAATAATCTGGTAGTTGTTATGTCGATATTTCGCTATCATTCTAATACCCATCACCAACATCACGATGGTATATAACATTCCATACAAAAACCACTGGCTTGCAGGATTGCCACTTAAGGCTCTACTAATTGGATCTGCTATAATGATCCAAGGAGTAATATAAGCTGGACTCCAGTATAATAAAATATAAAAACCGATTAAATAAATTCCTGTAATAATACCTAACCAGCCTGTAATATCAGGAGAAGCAGAACGAGTAGGACTATTCTCTTTGTCTTTGTTATAAAACAACACTAGCCAGATTATTAAACCAATAATCAAAGCGGTAACAATAGGCCAGAAAAGGTTTTGGTTCATATAGAACACCCCATATAATAGAATACCTGCTATTGTTGAACCAAGCATTAGACTTCGTATATTCACGGTAAGCCCTCTCGTCATTGAACTATGATAAATATGGTTGTTTTTAATTCCTGGCAAAGGAATAAAAGAAGGAATAATAAAAAACAAACCACCGAGTATACCAAGCCCAATAGTCGATAGCCAATATTTCCCAGGATTTTTTGCAATAGGCCCTACACTTGATGCTTTCGTTGTATTCAGCAACATACTTTTCACATCTCCATCGCCCATTCTAAAATCCCATTCCGAAACACCCTCTGGAAGTCCGTTTTTAGCCTTCGTTTCTAAGGAGGCTTGCGCTTCTTTTAGTACGGATTTAAGATCTGCTATAAAGGCAAAATTGGAACTATAAGTCTTGCCTAACAAGCCCTTTTGCGTTGCAATCTCTACAACTTCTTTTTGTTGAAATGTTTTGGAAGTGCTAACTGACGAGGGCGTTAATTGGTACTCTTCTAACCCTAAGGATAAAGTAAAAATAGCTAGTGCTAGTACGAATAATCCTAATCCTAATTTTTGAATAATATGCATATTTCTTTTCTACTAGTTGGTTATTTGATGTCTCGACTATTTTTCATTATAGACATTCAAGATACTTTCTTTTTCCTTGATGAAAAAGAAACAAAAAATCAAGCGGAAATAATCGCTCCCCACAAACTATCCCCCACACCACTATTTTCGCAGGCAGCCGCCACCTAGATGACTCTATACTCCTGCTTTTTGTCTCAAAAATCTAATAGCGTTTGTTAGGTTTCTTTTTTGCTTCAATTGTAAATTCTTACCCGTTTGTTTATTGTAGATAGCAACTACTTCTGATTCATATTCTTTATAAAACTCTGGATCAAAATTGGCAAGACCAAGGTTTTGTAGCACCACTTCTACAGATGTTTTTTCTTCCAACCACTTCTCACAAACTTCATGTCTATAGCGAACCCCCATTAAATTAAATCCTATTATCTCTGAGGTATTTTTATCGTATACTAGTCTAATACTTTTTCGACCATCTGCGTGTTCCCAATATATAGATTGGTGATTTTCTGGCGCATTCGCTAAGACTGTTCCGTATACTTGATATTCTATTTCAAAAAATTTAGCGGAGTTAAACCACATTCTTGGTTGATAGGTCGTTGGCTGACCACAGATGGTATAAGCAACCGTCTCGCCCATCATTTTACCCGTATACCATACCGCTTCTATAGGTCGTCTGCCAGGAGGGGGATTTTTCATTTGAGCACAATCGCCGATGGCATATACATCTTTAACAGAGGTTTCCAATTGTTCATTAACCACTATGCCTTTTTCTATCTTTATATCAGGGGCACTTTCTTTTATAAAACCAACATTTGGTCGAACACCTGCCGTCAATCCAACAAATTGACAATCAATCGTATCCCCCTTGCTGGTAATTGCAGCACCAGCAGCCCCCGTACCATCGTCAACAATTTCTTTTAATTCAGTTTGTAAACGCAGATCAATACCATTTTCTAAGATATGTCTATTAATCATTGCAGATTCCTCGGCGGGTAATACTGCATCCCAATAGCTTTTCTCTCTTACTAAAAAAGTAACAGGAATATGGCGGGAATGAAACATTTCTGCCATTTCAATACCTATCAATCCGCCTCCTACAATTACTGCTTGCTTTAAGTCATCACTAGCAGCCTCCATTCCCTCTAAGTCTTGATAAGAATACATACCTTGTACTTGTTTCAAGTCTTGTCCTGGCCAGCCAAATTTATTAGGTGTTGATCCACAGGCAATAATCAGTTTATCATAAGCCAAAGGGGCTTGTCCTTCTAATTCTAGTTGTTTGTTGGCAGTGTCTATTTTGGAGACATATCCTCGCTTCAGATCAATTCTATTTTTTGTCCAAAACCAATCTTCATAAGGTTTTAAATCTTCATATCGCATATGTCCCATGTAAACATACATCAGGGCAGTACGTGAAAAAAAATGATCTGTCTCCGATGATACAACAGTAATTTTATGGTCGCTCAGTTTGCGAATGAAGCGGGCTGCCGTAATACCACTAATGCCATTTCCGATAATTGCTATATGCATATTTCTATATTTGTTTTTCGTTGTTTCCCATGGTTGTTGATAAACTGACTACTCGCTATATCTACTTCACTAGGTCTTTTCGTTAATTCACTTATTATGATTTGCAAAATATGTTGTTATACTGGCATATTGCCACTATATTCGATAGAATACTAGCCGAATTAACCTCATTTCTAAATGGTTATTAAAAAAATAGTCTCGTCATAATGGAACAAAAACATTTTAAAAAACATTAATATATCTAGGTTAGATTGTTACAAAAGAGTAACATCTTCAATAACGGATTTTGTTTTTTAGAAATAAAAGAAAGACTGTTTAATCAACTTAGACTGTCCTTTCAATGACTAAAATCCGCTATGCTTGTTAAAAACCTATTAAAATGAACTTTAATATTGTATAAAAAATGGATTTTCTCCTTTTTTGGCAATAACTTTGACTATTAACACTAAGGTAGTGTTTTTCAAGAAAAAAATACTACCTTATTGATCAGAGGCACAACAAACCGATTTAACAACAACTAATACCCATTGCATGAAGCAGACTTTACACTTAATTTTTTTTAGCCTTCTTTTCTTTCAACTGCCTGCACAGGTGAGTCTCGTACTCGATGCCACCACTATTTCCGAGATTGGCACTAAAGAAGATGATGCAATTATCGCAAAAGCAATCGTAAAAAATGAATCTTCTGTAAAGAAATTGATTTTGTGGCAACGTAATGTTTTATTTTTAACAGAAGGCTGGGGAACCGCTATATGTGATAAGAATATTTGTTATGATCCAAGTATTGATGCCTTCGAATTTGAATTAGAGGCAGGAGAGGAAGGAGTCGTAAACGTATATGGCTATCCTGGAGGTACGGAAGGACGAGCTAAAGTAGAATTAACGTTAACGGATGCCACAGATTCAACTAATACGGTTTCTGCCATTTATGATGTGCGTTCAGAAGGCGTTGTGACTAGCACTAGAAATATCTCAAGACCAGATATTAAAATATATCCCAATCCAACGGCTCAATATATATCTGTTACGGATGCTACTGAGGTAGATCAATTGATCGTTTATAATATCGTTGGGCGACCAGTCAGGACCTTTAAAGCTACTTATGAGAATCAGTATGATGTTGGCCAATTGCCAATTGGTATGTACTTGGT
>CAKZUM010000354.1 GCA_937921525.1 uncultured Saprospiraceae bacterium | reverse complement strand
CTTCTTCGTCTTTGTTAAGTTGATAACCAAATCACCAGGACGGCTATTTTCACCAACTACTTGACCTTCATAAATCTCTTGACTAGCGGAGATAAAAAACTTACCTCTTTCTTGTAAGTTATTAATACTAAAAGGAATCGCATTTCCTTGTTCCATAGATATTAAAGAACCATTGACTCTTCCAGGAATGTCCCCTTTGTATGGTTGAAATTCTTTAAATCTATGCGTCACAATTGCCTCTCCAGCAGAAGCAGTCATCAATAAATTACGCAATCCGATAATCCCTCTTGAAGGAATTTCAAATTGTAGTAACATCCGATCTGCTTTAGGTTCCATAGACAACATAGTGCCTTTACGCTTCGTCACCATTTCAATCGCCTTTCCAGAAGTAGCTTCAGGAATATCAATTGTCAATTCTTCAATTGGTTCATGTTTACGACCATCAATTTCTTTGACGATTACTTGTGGTTGGCCGATTTGTAATTCGTAGCCCTCTCGACGCATCGTCTCTATCAAAACAGATAAGTGTAATACCCCTCTACCAAATACTTTGAAAGAATCAGCAGAACCAGTAGCTTCTACTTTTAATGCTAAATTCTTTTCTAGTTCTTTATCCAACCGATCCTTGATATGACGAGAAGTAACGAATTTACCTTCTTTACCAAAAAACGGAGAATCGTTAATGGTGAAGGTCATTGACATCGTAGGTTCATCAATAGCAATTGTTTCTAATGCTACTGGATTCTCCTTATCGGCAATCGTATCGCCTATATCAAATTCTTCTATCCCTTGTACCGCACAAATATCACCCGGTTGTACTTCTTCCGCTTTCATTTTACCTAAGCCTTCAAAAGTAAATAAGCCTTTTACTCTATAGTTCTTTTGCTCACCTCCTTTATTACTATTCACTAAAGCCACATCCATACCCGGCTTTAATACCCCTCTGTGCAAGCGACCGATCGCCATACGACCTGTGTATTTTGAATAATCTAAAGACGTTATTAACATCTGAACAGATCCTTCCTCCACCTTTGGAGCAGGAATATGTTTTACAATGGCATCCAATAAAGGAACAATATTATCCGTCTTCTTTTTCCAATCATCACTCATCCAACCAAATTTAGCAGAGCCATAGATCGTTGGAAAGTCTAATTGTTCCTCTGTAGCATCAAGATTGCACATCAAATCAAAAACCGCTTCATTCGTTTCTTCTGGTGTACAGTTCTCCTTGTCTACTTTGTTGACTACTACTATTGGCTTTAGGCCTAACTCAATAGCCTTAGACAATACAAATCGGGTCTGAGGCATTGGCCCTTCAAAGGCATCCACTAAAAGTAGTACACCATCCGCCATATTCAAAACACGCTCAACTTCTCCTCCAAAATCACTGTGACCAGGCGTATCAATAATATTGATCTTTACATCTTTGTAAGTAATAGATACATTCTTTGATACAATGGTAATCCCTCTTTCTTTTTCCAAATCATTATTATCCATGATTAATTCGCCAGGCTTTTCATGGTCGTTAAACAGCTTACCTGCAATAATCATTTTGTCTACCAAGGTAGTTTTACCGTGATCGACATGGGCAATAATAGCGATATTTCTGATTTCCATATCGGATAAATTAGTTGATCGGATTTGATCATTGAACTTGTTTATTTTTTGCTATAAACAAGTTCATTAATTAGAGAGAATAGCCTCCCCTTTAAAACGGGCGCAAAGGTAAGCCTTTTATTGAAAGAATGTTGTTAAATTGTTCTTAACAAGCTAGCTATTATTGGCTTTCCACCACTTTTTAAATCAGTACGTGAAGCAATTCCGAAGAAAAGACGGTATAGCTAGGAATATGGACTTCTTTATTTCCGTTCCTTTAGGTAATTACCTACAATTGTTTTGCCGAAGTCGGGCTATAGTAGATAGAAGAAATACATTTTTTTATAAAGCATATTATAATGCCCAACAAATTGTATGTAAATTCGTTAGGAAAACGAGAGTCAATTATGATAAAATCAGACATTTTATCCTTTTTTACTCATCATATAAAATGTATTACAGATACGATTTCGTTAAATTTAATAGGAAAATATGAAACCTACATTACTAGTATTAGCTGCTGGAATGGGCAGTCGTTACGGAGGCTTAAAACAATTAGACGGGGTTGGTCCTTCGGGAGAAACCATTATGGAATTTTCAATTTATGATGCCATCAAAGCAGGATTTGGCAAAGTAGTTTTTGTAATTAGAAAAAGCTTTGAAAAGGATTTTAGAGATCGGTTTCAGAATTTATTTGAAGATCAAATTGAGATTGCTTATGCATTTCAAGATATAAATGTGTCCTTTGATGGAATAGAGGATATGCCAGAACGCACAAAGCCATGGGGTACTGCCCATGCGGTGTTAGCAGCTAAGGAATTTGTCAACGAACCTTTTGCAGTCATTAATGCAGATGATTACTATGGGCTAGACGCTTATCAATTAGTCGCTGACTTTTTACGCAATGAGGCTGCTCCAGATCATTACGCAATGGTTGGTTACAGTTTAGGCAACACTATTTCAGATCATGGCTCAGTGAACAGAGGTGTTTGTAATATGGATGCTCAGAAGCATTTAGTGGGTATGACAGAGCGGATAGGGATTGAGCGTTTTCATCAGTATATCTGTTATAAAAAAGGCGAAGACAGGATTAGTCTAGCTCCCGATACTTTAGTTTCAATGAATTTGTTTGGCTTTCACCATGCCATATTTGATGCTATTGAAACAGGTTTTGAAGCATTTGTAAGAGCGAATTATAAAAAACCTAAAGCAGAGTATTACATTCCTTTAGTGGTTAATGAAATGATTAATAATAAGACCATGAAAATGTCTGTAATCCCAACGGAGGCTACTTGGTATGGTGTCACCTATCAGGAAGATCGGCCTACTGTAGTTGCCGCTTTGAAGGAATTATCCGATGCAGGGCATTATGAAAGTCCTTTGTGGAAAACGGCTGAAAAGGTTTAAGTAACGGCTAAATAATAAGTCAATAGTTATCTGACTAGTTGAGACTTAGTAACGAGTAAAAAATAAGTTCCCCATTTTGGGTAGTCAAATATAAAACTAGACAAGGCGGAAAACGTAGGCGATGCCCAGCATCGACGAGGCTTTCCAACGCAGTATAGTTTTATATTTGGCAGCCATAAATGCGGA
>CAKZUM010000353.1 GCA_937921525.1 uncultured Saprospiraceae bacterium | reverse complement strand
AAGTCGTTTTTATAATATGTATTAGTGGAAGAAAGTTACAAACTTTCAAAATATTAGGTTGAAGTTACAAACTTCAACCATCGACCCAAACATTTTCCAATGAATTACATATTACGATTTTGACTTTTCGTTTGCCCTAATTAGAGTATTATGAAGTTGTTTAAAAATGACTTTTCGTTCACCCTAGCTAGAGTAAAAATTGAGTCTTATTTGTCAACGTTTTATAAGCATTCTCAATTTTCAATCCTCAATTCTCAATTAAAACTAATAAACGTCTGCCAAAGGTAGTCATTTTTAAGAGTTTGTCTAAGATTCCTCTATAGTAGGAAATTCCATATTGAGCCCCTTCAATGTGTCTACCACCTTTTGCGCGATCATGTATTGACCATACCATCGCTCGTCCATTGGTATAATATGCCAGGGAGTCGTGCATCTGTTAATCAAATCTTCATAACAACGCATATACTCCTCCCAATGTTCTCTTTCTTTCCAATCGTTTGCGTTATGCTTCCAATTTTTTTCTCGCTCATCTAAACGTTGCTGTAATTCAATCTCTTGCTGTTCCTTTGATAGGTGTAAATAGAATTTTAAAATGGTGGTATTGTTATCAAAGGCTATCAGGTCTTCAAAGGCATTAATCGCTGCAATACGCTTATCCACTCGCTCTTCGCTTATCCATTTGTGCACCCGTTGAATGAGTACATCTTCGTAATGTGATCTATTGAATATTTTCATCATTCCTTTTTGCGGTACTTCTTTATGTACGCGCCACAAGAAATCATGTGCAAACTCTTCTTCTGTTGGTTTTTTGAATGATTTAACACTAATTCCAGAGGGCATACAAACACCAAATACTTTTTTGGTAATGCCATCTTTTCCACTAGCATCCATGCCTTGTAGGACTACCAGCAAACTATGTTTGCCTTCTGCATTCATTAGATATTGCAGATCCGCTAATTCTTCAAGGGTATCCTCCATTTCTTTCTTAAACTTTTTCTTTTCAGCCTCTTTTGGAGGTTTTGTAGGATAGTCTTTTAGTTGTATCATATCTAATAAGTATGGTTTATTAAGAAAGTTCGTATAAAAATTCTTGTTTTTTAATAAATTGGTCGTTACTCCAGCTACTTTACTGTTCAGACCAACGGTTTCCAAACTTCAAACTTAAAAATTTCAATTGTAAAAACAAAAATGATTAAGAATCGATCTGTTTTCAACGTCACAAATTCATCAAAAACAGTAAATAAAAACAAATATATTTTTTTATTATTGTTTATTTTTAAATAGATATAAAATTCCTAATTCCCCCCATTAAGAATCTACCGTATCCAGGTAGAAAACTATATGGTACGCAATAGGCTTACTCATCTACGTTTACAAAACCTTTGAGGTTTAGTAAACGTCCGCTTTCATATGCGGAAGTTATTGTTTTGTTGTTACTAAATTGAATCATTAAAAAAATACGCTAATTCATTAGAGGCATTTAGTTTCTTAGAGATTGTTAATCAACTTTCTAAGTAGCTAAAATATATCCAAATATTATAAAACCCTTGAACATTGTGAGAGAAGCTGCACTAATTATCCTACTGATAATTATGGGGTATTCTGTTTTTGGTAGCAATAAAGTCTTCCGAAACAGTACAGAAATTACCCCTAATTACATAGAAGAGTCCTATTTTAAAACCAACCTAAATTTAGCGCAAGAACTGCGCTCGATAGATACTATTTGTACGTCCATATCTAGAGATACTTTTAGCATACGACCTTCCGAAAAAGCTACGAATTATAGTTGGTCTTTGCCAGCGGGTGCTTTCCTTTTTAAAAAAATATCAGATACTGCTATCATTGTTGACTGGAAGAATGCCACTATTGGTATTGGAAATATTTGTGTTGCTGCTGAAAATTCTTGCGGCACAAGTAGCAATTCCTGTATAGAAGTGTTCATTGATAATTGTAATACTAAGCCTATTGCAACAGACGATATAGAAATAACATCCATTAACGCCCCTAAAACGATTCATGTACAAACAAACGACTTTGATGCTGATGGAGATGAATTGACTACCTTGTTAGATTCAACTTTTGCTCCGAGTAACGGTACACTCTCTATTGTAAAGTTAGCCATTTTATACACTCCTGATGCAGGTTATACTGGAGTAGATAGTTTTCAATATATTATATGCGATAATAATCATCCTTCTTTATGTGATACCGCAAGGGTTACAATCACAGTAGATCATCAAATTCCTATAGCCTTAGATGATAGAGTTTCTACTACCGCAAATACTTCTATTTTAATTCCTGTTCAAAATAATGACAATGACCCAGATGGAGGTATATTAACTACTTTTCTGGATTCTTTAGATCTACCTTTAAATGGGCAAGTCCGTATTGATGGTCAAGATATTATTTATATTCCTAATCAGAATTTTACAGGAATTGATCGTTTTGATTATATCGTATGCGATGATGGAAATCCAATAAAATGTACGGAGGCTACCATCACAATTATTGTCACAAATACCTCCCCCATTTCGAATAACGATACGGTCAATACCACAATTAATATTCCGATAAGTATTAATGTACAATTAAATGATATTGATATAGAAGATGGCCGCTTAACTACGATTATAGATAGTACTAATTTACCAATGAATGGTATAGTGAGTCTTGATGGAAATAATATTATCTATACACCAACTGTAGGTTTTAATGGAATGGATCAGTTTAACTATATTGTTTGTGACAATGGGAATCCGACTCTGTGCGATACTTCATCCGTCATAGTGACCATAGGTAATACGAATCCTATTGCCGTAAATGACAGTGTTTCCATTTCTTCGAATACACCAATAGTTATTGATGTTCTAAATAATGATTTAGATTTAGACGGTGGGCAATTAACCGTAACTATAGATAGTACAAATCTTCCTATAAATGGCTTAGTCACTATCGAGAATAATGAAATTATTTTTACACCTATTACAGGTTTTACAGGTTTAGATTCTATAGCTTACATAGTCTGTGACGATGGCATTCCGAGTTTGTGTGATAGTGCATGGATATATATTGAAGTCGGCAATTCAGAACCTATTGCTACAGCGGACACCGCCACTACCATTTCTAATACCTCCATTCAAATTCTTGTTCAAGAGAATGACTTTGACCCAGAGGGTGGTCTATTGATAACATTGATAGATTCTTTAAAATTACCCCTAAATGGACAACTTACCCTCATTGGAACAGACTTAATATACCTTCCTAATCTCAATTTTACTGGTACGGATCGATTCGATTATATTCTTTGTGATGATGGAATACCTCAGGCGTGCAGCCAAGCAACCGTAACCGTTATTGTAAAAAACTTGGCACCTTTTGCCCTTAATGATACAATCGCTACTGACATTAATAATCGTATAGAAATAGCTGTCCTCGCCAATGATAGCGACCCAGAAAATGGTACTTTAACTATTAGCCTAGATACTACCAATTCTCCTTTAAACGGTCTGATATTATTAGAGGGAAATAACATCATTTATACTCCCTTTGAAAATTATAATGGACTCGACCATTTCCAATACATTATATGCGATAACGGTAATCCGATTTTATGTGATACGGCAATGGTGCAAATTAACGTAATTAATAGTCAACCGAATGCAGTAAATGATACAGTCTCTCTTACATCGAATACACCAGTTACAATCTCGGTTTTAAATAATGATATTGATCCAGACGGAGGCATCCTTACGGTAACTATTGATAGCACAATACTACCATTAAATGGTCTAGTTACTGTGGAAAATAATGAAATTATTTTTACACCAATACCGAGCTTTACTGGTATAGATTCCATCTCCTATATTGTATGTGATGATGCCATTCCTAGTCTATGTGATACGGCTATTGTATTTATTGAAGTTAAAAATATTAAACCAAATGCCGTAGATGATTTTGCCAAAACCACAATCAATACACCTGTAACAATCGCCATACTATCCAATGATTTTGATCCAGAATCTGGAGTCTTATCCGTAACAATTGACAGAAATAACCAACCAGAATATGGAACGATAGTCATTACGAATACAACAACTAATAGTGGCAACCAAAACGAAGCATCACAAGAAGGTAACTACCTAATCATCTACACCCCTACAGAAAGATATATTGGCTTAGATTCCTTTGCCTATATATTATGTGATGATGGAAATCCAATATTATGTGATACTGCAACCGTTACCATTGAAATCTTCAATGATGCACCTGTTGCGGTAGATGACTATATTGTAACCCAAGAAGGTAATCCAATAACTAGTAGTGTATTACTAAATGATTTCGATCCAAATGATGATCCATTAAGTACCGAATTATTATCTAATCCAACAAAAGGAGACGTGAAGCTTGATAATGGACAGTACACTTACACCCCTTATTTCTATGAAAATGGCAGAGACTCTTTTAGGTATGTTTTATGCGAAGCGATAGAACCGTTTCAGTGTGATACTGCTTTTGTTTATATCGATATTTTCCCAATAAACAATCCACCTATAGCCATTGATGATATTAACTTGACCTTAGAAAATACTGCTACCAGTGGAAATGTATTAACCAATGATTTTGATCCAGAGGGAGATCAAGTAAGTATTTTTCTTCCGATAATAATGTTCCCAGAAAATGGTCAAGTTAGTATGGAAGAAAATGGTGATTATACTTATCAACCAGACTTTCTGTTTGTAGGAGAAGATAGATTTTCTTATAAAGTTTGTGATGACGGTATTCCTTCTTATTGCGATACCGCCTATGTTATTATTCATGTAATAAATACCGACAATAACACTAGCCAAGCACCAATTGGAGTAAATGATTATTTCCAAATGTTTGTTAATGAGCAATTAAGCGGAGAGCTAATTGGTAATGACATTGCACTAACTGGTGCTATTATCAGCATCAACACAGGACTGATTACATCGCCTAAAAATGGGCGTGTAGAAATATATAATACAGGTCGTTTTGATTTTATTCCGGAAGAAGATAGAGTCGGTACGGAAACTTTTGAATATGAAATTTGTAATGTAGACGCTCCCGATTTATGTGATACGGTATTAGTTGAGATTGAGATATTGCCCAATTTTGGCAACTCTATTTTTGCTATAGATGATGCAGCTTCTGGACTAGAAGATCAGACTATTCAAGGAAATATTTTAGCAAATGATAATGATCCAGAAGGCGATGATATTCTCCTAAATGTTTCTCCAATTAGATTTCCTATCAACGGAACGGTTACTTTACAACAAAACGGAGATTTCAGTTATGTACCTAATGAAGATTATAATGGTCCAGATAATTTCATCTATGAAATCTGTGACAATGCAACGCCAATGGCATGTGATAGAGCTACTGTAAACCTAGTCGTATTTCCTGTATTAGATACTCTTTGTAATGTAGCCATCACTCCACCGAGTATTGCAGGGGCAAGTACGGTATGTGAAAATGATTCGGTATTCCTATTTATACAAACTGATGCAGGCCCACTTACGGTTGAAGACTTAGATACAGAGGTAGAATATATCTGGTTTAATGGTTTAGGAGATACTATTATAATAACTAAGCAAAAACAACTAAGCTTAGAAGTATCGCCTCTAACGATTCCCCCTTTTAGTATGAAAGCCCGAGCTGGTTTTTGCGTCTCTCCACTCTCTAATTTAGTAGACGTAGAGATCGTAGGTATACCAGAAATTCTTATTGAGTTAGATACGAATAATGACACGCTTTGTGCAAATACTTCTTTTGAGTTAATAGCACCATTCGTGGATGGAGTTAGATATGAATGGAGTGTTAGTGGCGACCCAACTGTCATTTCTCAAGACCAAAATCTTATCGTTGAAGAAGGAATTACAGAAAGTCGAACCTATCAATTGTCATTGATTTCAGAGGTCTGTGAATCCATAAGTATTACTACAAAGAAAGTGAATATTTTCACCAATGCCAGAGATTATAACCTTCCAAGCGTAAGCCTTCAAAGCAATGGCACTTGTGGGGATTACACCCTACTTTTAAATGCTAATCTTCCAGATAGTTCAGATACCTATCAAGTCAACTGGACTGGACCAAATAACTATACATCTTTCATGGCCATTGACTCTATTGAGTCACCGACTACAGCAGCAAATGGCCAATATACTTTAGTGCTAACGGACGAGCATACTTGTGAGATTACAAGTAATATTACCGTGTCTACGGTAACACCATCCGTAACAAAACCAATTATTACTTCAGCAGAAGGTCCTGTCTGTGAAAATGGAAACATTCTCCTTCAGGCATCTTCTTATGAAGGTTTGGAAGACGCCTACATCTGGTATAAAAACGGAACGATTGTAGCAAACGCAAATAGCAATCAATTATTTATAGATGATGCCCAATTGAAGGATAGCTTTATTGTCGCTATTACTTTAGAAAACTGCGCATTAGAATCGAATGTTTTTGCTCCTATTATTTTTGAAAAACCGAGCGTTAGTTTAGATAGTGCCTTTCAATTATTTTGTAGTTCAGGAACAGAAGATATAGCACTAGCAACTGAAATGGAAGGGGGGCAGACGCCCTATGTCATCCAGTGGGTAGGACCTAATAATTTCTTCTCTACTAATCCTAACCCAACGATCATTAATGCAAGTGCCGTAAATGCAGGAACGTACACCGTGACCGTAAGAGATCAAAATGATTGTATAGCAGATGCTTCCACTAGTGTCGATATTATAGATAGATTACCTACGCCAATTATAACCTTATCTGGAGGGATATGTGATGGGGAACAAATAACATTAAGTGTAACCAATTATGAGGGTCAAGAAGTAAGTTATGAATGGTCAGTACCTAATGAAACAGGTATTAGTTCTTTATCAACTAGTTCGATTCGTATTCCAGTAGATAATACCTATAGAGGAGGATATGTGTTGACAACAAATTCTGGAACTTGTACCGCCCAATCTGATACGTTCTATATAGAACAATTTAATATACTGTCTGCTAATCCATCAGCCATTTATGAAAGTACAGAAAGTTGTGCGGCGGCTAATCTAGAATTATTTGCCAATGCTACGGGATCGAATTTAATCTATCAATGGACAGGACCGAATGGTTTTACTTCTAACTTAATGAATCCTGTAATTACAAACGCAACAACGGAAAATAATGGAATTTATGAAGTGACTATCAGCAGTCC
>CAKZUM010000352.1 GCA_937921525.1 uncultured Saprospiraceae bacterium | reverse complement strand
CGATAAGTTGGGATGAGATTTCGACCAATAATAAAAAAGACTATTTTTGACCACTCAATGAAGTTAGAATAGAGAGCAGAGAATAGAGAACAGAGATGTATTTCGTTAAAAAAGTGAACTTTCGTCTAGTTTAGTTTCACTACATAGGTCACCTAGCATACGTCTTACTATGTGACCTATATACCTATGTGGTAAAATTGTCAACTACTTTTGTGGTTTAGATAAACTTGTCCTATTCTCGTTTCTATATTCTAAAATTTGCAGGATTTTTAAAGACAATAACAAGTACAATGAAATATGATTTTTTAGCAGGAGCCACTTTATTAGTAGACAAACCTTTAGACTGGACCTCCTTCGATGTAGTGAATAAAATAAGATATACCCTAAAGCAAAAGTTGAATATTAAAAAGATAAAAGTAGGTCATGCTGGAACATTAGATCCTAAGGCAACGGGTCTATTAATCATTTGTACAGGAAAAGCCACCAAGACCCTAGAAGGATTTCAAGGATTAGGCAAAGAATACACAGGTACAATCACACTTGGTGCAACCACGCCTAGCTATGATGTAGAAACGGAAGTAGATCAGACTTATCCAATTGACCATATAGATGAACTATTATTAGATAAAACTAGAGAACAATTCATTGGTGATATTCAACAATTACCGCCGATATACTCTGCTATTAAAAAAGATGGGGTACGACTGTATAAAAGAGCTAGAAATGGGGAAGAAGTAGAAGTCCAACCGAGACCAGTAAGTATCTATGCGTTTGATCTTGTTCATGTTGAGATGCCGAAAGTAGATTTTGTTTGTTCTTGTAGTAAAGGCACTTATATTAGATCACTAGCTTATGATTTTGGAAAATTATTGGGTAGTGGAGGTTACTTGTCTAGCTTAAGACGGACGCAGATAGGAACGCATCGTATCGAAGACGCTTGGCAGTTGGAAGATTTGCTGAAAGCAATAGAGGAGGGGAGTTAATGGAGATATAAGAACACGGAGACACAGGGACACTGCGTTTCTTGTTTGATGTAGCATAATATAAATAGAGGGTTTGACGAATTCATCGTCAAGCCCTCTATTTATTTATATTGTGCAATGGTCAATATCAAAAGTCTAACTTCTGATACTAGTACTACTGGGTATAGATCTAGAGCAAAGGCTGGTTTACATACAACGAAATTTGATCATCTTTTAAATAGGGCGGACGAAAAGTCGTTTTTATAATAGGTATTAGTGGAAGAAAGTTACAAACTTTCAAAATATTAGGTTGAAGTTACAAACTTCAATCATCGACCCAAACATTTTCCAATGAATTACATATTACGATTTTGACTTTTCGTTTGCCCTAAATCTTAATTAAATACCCTCACATAATCCACAATCATCCGTTGTGGGAAATTAGTCGTTCCATCAGGCGAACCGGGTAAATTGCCACCCACCGCAACATTAAAGATAAAGAAAAAATTATCATTGAAAGGGTAGGGTTGTGACCCAACGCTATTCCTGTCAAACTCAAAGTATAATTTATCATCTACATACCATTCCATTTTATTCTCTTCCCAAACTAAAGAAAATACATGGTATTTATCTGAGAATTTTGTACCATTATCTAAAAGTGTAGACGTGGTTTCGAACTTGTGGTTAGCAAAGTTTCTGCCGAAGTGTGCTGTACCTAATACTCTATCTGGGCGTTGACCAACTAACTCCATAATGTCAATTTCTCCACACGCAGGCCAACCAACTGCATTAATTTTTGTGCCTAACATCCATAAGGCAGGCCATAGTCCTTTACCTTCTGGTAAGACCGCTCGAATGTCAATTCTTCCAAATCGAAAAGATTGCTTTCCTTGCGTGATGATCCGAGAAGAGGTGTATTCACTTCCACCAAAAGCTTCTTTTTGGGCAGTAATCACTAAATTGCCACTCTCTATTGCTGTATTTTCTGCACGGTAATATTGTAATTCATTATTACCCCAACCATTATTACCAGTACCAATTTCATGTACCCAGTTGCTGGTATTTAGACTAGTTCCGTCAAACTCATCTGACCAAACCAATTCTCTTCCTGCATAAGAGGTGGGGGTGCTATAGCCCGTAGTAGGAATAACCAATTCATTAATATCATCATCATTTTTAATCGTGCCTTGTGCGCCTCCCACTAAAATACTTGCATTTACTGGATTAGCTAATTCTATTTTAAAAGTCTCATCTCCTTCAAAAATACTTTCGCCTATAACGGGTATGGATATGATTTGACTTGCTTCCCCTGGCGCAAAAGTAATTGTCCCATTTTGTGCTATGAAATCAACTGCTTCTTCTGCTGTTTCCGGAATAGTTTGATAATCGACTTTTACTTCTTGTATATAATCCCAAGAGAGCATCACTTCGAAGTCAATAGTCGAATCCTCATCTGCCTCTACTGTTGTAGCTGGGAGGATGGTGATTTTTGGTGCTTGTCGAATTTCGTCAGTAGGTAGTTCGTTTTCTATTTCGCAAGCAGAGAAGATAAGTAGTATGATTAGTAAATAGTAAGAATTTTTTATGTGGAACATTGTTAAATTTTATAAGATTTTGAGTCTTGAATGACGTACAATAAAGAATAGGACTCTACATCATTGCGTCTCTGCGTTCAATTTTATTTTCCCGAAGGGAAAAGATAAAACTAGGGCTTTGTATTACTTCATAGTATTGAACGCAGAGACGCAAAGTTGCAGAGATATTTTTAAACATACTCGTTAGTTGAAAGAGTGCTTAGTATTTTCCATATACTATTTAGTCAGCAATAGTTCGATCTTGATATACTCTAACATAATCCACTTCCATTTGTTGTGGCCAAATAGAATCATCAATACCATGCTTGCCACCCCAATTACCACCAACTGCTAAATTTAAAATCATGTGAAATTTTTGATCAAAAGGCCAAGCATTAAAATCAGTCTTATCGTTTTCAAAAGTAAAGTACTTTTGTCCATCAATATACCAATCCATATGATCTTCCTGCCAATTTAAAACATAGGTTTGAAATTGTTGTTCACTTTTAGGTGTATATAATACGCCTCCTTTTTGAGTGCCATTTAAATGATTGTATGCTTTTGTATGGACGGTCCCATAGATGGTGTCTGGTTCATAGCCTACATGTTCCATAATATCAATTTCTCCACTCTCTGGCCAACCACCATAAGACCAATCGGTAGATAGCATCCAGATCGCAGGCCAAGTACCTTTTCCTGTAGGCAACTTTGCACGAATTTCAATCTTACCATATTTCCAATCTCCTTTGTTCTTAGAAACTAATCTAGCAGACGTATAGGATCTATCCTCTTTATATGGTTCTTTTATGGCAGTAATGATGAGCTTGCCATCTTTTACCTGAGCATTTTCTGGGCGATTTTCTGTGTAATATTGTAGTTCATTATTTCCCCATCCGCAACCAGCGGGCTGGTTGCAAGCAGTACCCACATCGTAAGTCCATTTATTAGGATTGGGTAAACCATCCTGGTCGAATTCATCTGACCAAACTAACTGCATATTATCCTTAGAAGGAATTATTTTTTTCGCCTGATTGCATTGTACGAAAAGTCCTACAACGGCAATTGTTAAAATGAAAACTATGATTTCCTTTTTCATATTTCTTTTTTGAACAAGTCTAGTTTATCGAGCAACAAAATATAGATCAAACCAACCCCCTGAATTTAAAAATTCTGTACGTAAAACTAATTCATCCTCTGTTAAAAGGATAATATCATAAATAGGCGATGCATCCCAAACACCTATAAATGCACCTTCTGGTAATATAATGCGTGTTTCTCCATTAGGGCCCCCCTGCTCTTCGATAAAATAAGTTAGGTCTGTGGGTGGTGTAAAGTCAACGGGAACAAAGCCATTGAAAGGATCAATCGTCTGACCGCTATTGCGATATAGAAAAGAAGAGCCTTCAAAAGTAAAGCAAAAGGAATCATCATATTGAACCGGATCTAGGCCGCTTTCTCTGGAAGAAAACCATTCATCGCTTCCGGGATCAGGACCGACCGATACGGCGCCCGCTACTTGTGAAAAGGTCCAGCATTTTCCTAACAGATTTTCACAGCCACCTGTAAGAAAAATAGTTTCTTCTGAACAAGCTAGGATAGCATCTTCTTCAAAGAACATTTCTTGATTGGCAATAGAGGTTCCGCCACCGCCCTCTTTAGCAGCGTGTAGCGTAATGTTGTACGTACCTGCTTTTCTGTACACAATGGTATCTATGGCTAGAGTGGATACCTCTGGTGTTCCCCC
>CAKZUM010000351.1 GCA_937921525.1 uncultured Saprospiraceae bacterium | reverse complement strand
ACTAACTACAAAAAGTGGCCTACAAAAATTGACTATACAGGGCCGAAGCTACGCTCCTATGTACAGAAGGTGCGATTTAAATATTATCTACAGACAGGGTCGGGGCGATGCCCCTTTGTGATGTTAAAAGAGCATCGCTCTGACCCTGTCTGTAGAAAAAAATGTAGCATTAACGATGAGGAGCGTAGCTTCGTCCCTGTAAAAAACATTATTTAAATTGTTTGTTATTAATTTAATCCTTGATTCGAATTAGTAAATAAAGACCAACCAATGAGCACCTTTCTAAGAAGCACAATTGCAGAGTTTATCAAATTAAAACGAACGCCTGTTCCTTGGTTTGTATTGATCGGTGGAGTAGTGACGACTATATTAGTATTATTCAAATTTGCAGTAAATCCATATCGAGACATAGGCTTGAATACCAACCCTTGGCCTAATTTTTATGAATTTAATTTAAACCTAGTTGCGCTATTTTTATTACCCTTATTTGTTGTACTACTAGTCAGCTTCGTTACTTCTATAGAAGAGCGGTCCAATACTTGGAAATATCTATATGTCTTGCCATTCTCTAAAGGCTACATTTATTTTTCAAAACTATGGACGCTTGTAGTCTTAGTCTTTTCTACAATATTTCTCTACCATTGTGCAGTATTATCAACAGCTTATATATTAGATTTAATGGTGCCAGAATTTGAATTCAGATACTATCAGCCAGAGTGGCGACTGATGGGCGAGCAGATGATACATTTGTTTATTTCCTTATTGGGCATTTTGGGTTTTCAATATTGGCTGGCCATGCAGCATAAGCCCTTTTTAGTGCCATTAGGGATTGGTATAATGGGATTTGTAATCGGGCTTGTACTATTAATTATGAATCATCCCATTGGTAGTTATTTTCCTTTCACATACCCAATGCATGTGAATGCTAGTTTTGTAAATGGAACAAATTCCTTTAATCTCAAAACAATTGGTGGATTAGGTCAGTTAGAGTGGAATAGTATCATTTGTTTTTTATTGTTTACCCTACTTGGGTATGCGCAGGAAAGAGCTAGAAATGTCAAACAGTAAAGGGTAGAAATAAAAAAAGAGAACGAACCGAAGTCCGTCCTCTAATATCTTCTATCTACCCCCCAGCGATAAAAGACTCTGCAATATACTTCGATTGCAGCTTATAGGTTTTGTCATAAAAGAATTAGTGTGACGCTGCTGGGGAGCAGAATGTATAATGATTTTTTTATATTAAAAATATATGATTTATTTTATTACTTGATACCCTTTTTACAAAAAGTATAGCTAGTTTTTAATCTCTATTTATACGCTATTCAGTGAGGTATTAACGTGACAAAATAAACACTAAAAATATTTGAACAAAAGACAATAAAAGGGAACTACTTTATTTTTTATACCATGAAGTTGGTAGAACTTTTTTCTATTTATAGGCAGTTGATTTAAGTCATGTGCGAAAAATCATACATCATATATCTTACATCATAAATCATATATCAGCCTAGCTGAACCTATATTGGCAGATATATGATTTTGCTTAAGTAAAACCCTTTTCGATCTATAGGTAATTACCAGTTGCTGCTTGATTTAAATCATGTGCGAAAAATCATACATCATATATCATACATCATAAATCATATATCAGTCTAGTTGAACCTATATTGGCAGATATATGATGTATGATTTATGAACTATGATTTATGATTTTGCTCACAACGAACACCTTTTGTTAAAGAAGCAGAATTTATTGGTTCTAGTTATAGACGATTTTTTATAGACAATTACCAGTTGCTGCTTGATTTAAGTCATGTGCGAAAAATCATACATCATATATCTTACATCATAAATCATATATCAGCCTAGCTTAACCTATATTGGCAGATATATGATGTATGATTTATGAACTATGATGTATGATTTTCCCCACAACCCAAAACCTCCCAAAAGAGAGAAGTTCAGACTCGTGTCCCGAATAATAAAGTAAGGTTTTACCTAGTAAATACCCCCGTCAAACCAGCATCGGAGCTACCACCCACCATTACTTGAAAATCACCAGGTTCTACTATAAACTTTCCAGTATTGTCGTAAAAACCAAGTTCTTGATCTCCTAAAGAAAAAGTAACTGTTTTACTAGCACCAGCAGCTAATTCAAACTTTTCAAAACCTTTTAATTCCTTAATAGGACGTACAACGCTACCTACCAAATCTCGTATATACAATTGAGCCACTTCTTCGCCAGCTACGCTACCTGTATTCGTAACCGTAGCACTTACTTTGATATCAGCAGCATCTGTTGTATCGATTTGTAAATTGCTATACTCAAAAGTAGTATAGCTCAATCCATATCCAAAAGGATAAAGAGGGGCGTTACTTTCATCTCCATAGTGCGCCCAAAAAACTAAATCGACCGGGCCAGGGCGACCTGTATTATATGGATTATAATAAATTGGAATCTGGCCAACACTTCTTGGGAAAGTCATTGGTAATTTTCCACTTGGATTGTAATCGCCAAAAAGAACTTGTGCAATAGCATTGCCACTTTGAGAACCTAACTGCCAAGTTTCTACAATCGCAGGAACGTTTTCTGCTGCCCAAGGAATGGTTAAAGGACGACCGTTCGATAATACTAAAACAATATTAGGATTTACTTCATGTACGGCCTCTAATAATTCTTGCTGGACGCCAGGTAAACCTAATTTCGTTCGACTACGACCTTCTCCTGAATGGAAGCCAACTTCTCCTAATGCCATTAACACAATATCTGATTTGGCAGCTAGCGCTACCGCTTCTGCAAAGCCACTCTTATCAGTTTCATTAATCTTTAACTCCTTAATGAATTCAGGATTTTCTAAAACTACATCCGCTCCTTTGGCATAGCTTACTTGGTCGGTATATTTCGCTAAACCTTCTAATAAGGAAACAGCCGTACCATCATCAGAACCAATACGCCAGCCTCCTAATGGACTACTTTTGTCATCTGCTATTGCTCCAATAACGGCAATTTTTTGTTGCTGCTTATTTAAAGGTAATAGTTGGTTATCATTCTTTAATAAAACAATTGATCGTTTTGCCATTTCTAAAGAGGCTGCTTGATGATCTTCGTGGTAAAGTAGGGTAGCTTCTTTTTCAGGGTCGCAGTACTTATAAGGATCATCGAACAAACCGAGTTCATATTTTGTTCTTAAAATTCTTCTTACGGCATCGTCTACATAGCTTTCCTTTACTCGTCCTGTTTCAACAGCTTCTTGTAAGTGGTTTACATTGGCAGTAGATTCCATATCCATATCAGATCCTCCATTAGTGGCTAGTACTGCTACGTCTTTTAGATCTGTAGCAAAACCATGATCGATCATTTCTTTACCAGATCCCCAATCAGAAATAACAAAGCCATCGAATCCCCATTTTCCTTTTAATATTTCTCTTTGTAAAAAAGCATCGCCTGTGGCAGGAATACCATTCAAGACATTAAAAGAATTCATGACAGTTCTTACACCAGCATCTACACCTGCTTTGAACGGTGGCAGGATTACATTATACAGAGTAGATGTACCCACATCTGCGGTGTTGTAGTCTTTTCCTGCTTCTGCAAAACCATAGCCTGCAAAGTGTTTTAAGCAAGCAAGAATGGTATTATCTGCTGATAGGTCCTCTCCTTGAAAACCTTTTATACGAGCAACGCCAATTTTAGAACCTAGATACGTGTCTTCTCCTGCGCCTTCCATGACTCTTCCCCAGCGAGCGTCTCTGGATATATCTACCATCGGTGCGAATGTCCAATTGATGCCCACTGCTGAGGCCTCAATAGCAGCAACTCGTGCAGACTTTTCTATGGCTTCTAAGTCCCAACTTGCGGCCTCTGCTAATGGAATTGGAGATAAGGTTTTATACCCATGAATCACATCCGAGCCAAATATTAAAGGGATGCCTAATCTAGATTCCTCCACTACCAATTTTTGCAATTCTTTCACACTAGCAACACCTCTTACATTTAGCACAGAGCCTACTCGTCCCGCCTTTAAATGATCATATTTTATTTTGGCACTTCCGTCTTCAGGTGCCGGGCCAGTAAATTCCCAAAATCCATTGTATTGATTCATTTGCCCTACTTTTTCTTCTAGGGTCATTTGAGCAAGAAGTGCTTCTACTTTTTGATCTGTGGCATCTAACATTACCTTGTCTGCTACCTTATCGGCAGTCTGTTGGATTATTTTGTCTTGTACTGTGCATTGATTTAATAGTAATAATAACACAGCTCCTAACACTAGTTTATAGAATGGAGTCATTGAAATAGTTTTTGTTGAAAAATTATTATTAATAAAGTAATAATATTGAAAATATGAAGTATCTAGACGGGTGATAAAAGTATTGATTTTAGGCTAAAAGTATTATTTTTTTGTAGCTTTTATTGGATGTTTACCAACGCAATTGATACTGTTAGTGTAATTTTAACACTAATTTACGAATTTTAATAGTTAGCTATATTAAAAACTAGCCTTTTCTTGACAATTTTACCAGATAGGTCACATAGTATATGTCACACTGGGCTAAAATAAAATCAGTCCTATTGAAACCTCCTAAAGTTAAATGGGCAAAAAGGAGCATAGCTTCGACTCTGTCTGTAGATAAAATAATAGACAAAGTTCTATAAGGAGCATAGCTTCGACCCTGTGAGATTTTTACAGGGTCGAAGCTACGCTCCTTATGCACACTCAACAGCGTTATTTCTACAGACAGGGCCGAGGCTAAAGCCCCTATGTTATAAATACGCTGAAAATTTAGCCCGTCATTCGCATTCATAGATAAACTTGTCTTTTTATTCCATTTTAAAAATGGTCGTCTTTACTCTTTTACTAATTGTTCCATCTGGAAGCGTTTCCGTGAGCACTAGATTCTGGGCTTGTGGCATACTAAATAATTCCTGTAGATTATTGATTGGAGCAATGGTTACTTGTAGGGATTGACAACGCTTCAAAAGAGTATCATAGGGTATTTGTAAAAATGCTTTTTCTAAAATACTATTTAAACTAGCTCTATTGCTTAAGCGTAAAGCGTTGGTTGTGAAATTTAGGTCTGTCTTAAGGGAGGACAATTCTAAGCAATCACAAAGATTTTCAAATTGCTTTTGCGTACCTGTTCCTAGTATAATCGCTTTTTGATCTTTGGTATAAAAAATATCTCCATAGGGTGCAATATTGGGGTGTTGACTGCCTTTTCTTTTGGGTAATACCCCTTCATTCAGCCAATTACTGGCTTGATTGGCTAGGGAGGCAACACCTGTATCAAATAGTGATACGCTGACTTTACTACCCAGCCCAGTTTGTTGTCGTTTTAATAAGGCTAATAAAACGCCTTCTTTTAATTGATGTCCTGCCAATATATCCATCAAGGCTACGGGCATCTTTACAGGATTACCGTCCTTCTCTCCATTCATAAAAATCCAACCCGTTTCTGCTTGAATCATCGCATCAAAACCGGGTGCAGGATTATCCTCTCCATAAGCAGATACAGAAGCATAAATCAATGAGGGATTAATTTCCTTTAATTGTTCATAACTCATTCCTACCTTTACTGCGGAGCCAGCTTTGTAATTGCTAATAACAATATCAGCCTGCTTTATCCATTCAATTGCTTGCTGCTGATCTGAGGAACTCATTAAGTCTAATAGTAGGGATTCTTTTTGCCAATTGACGCTATGATAATAGGCAGACAATTCTTTGTTTTTATCTTCTTTGGGCAGTTTCCATGAACGAGTTACATCGCCTTTTGTCCGTTTATTTTCAATTTTGATAACTCGTGCGCCTAGTTCGGCAAAGAACATTCCTACGGCAGGGCCTGCCAATACACTGGCTAATTCTACTATTAATAAATCTTTAAAAAAATGTTTCAACATAAAGAAGGTACTAATGTTTATATTGCGAAGGTGTTTAATACGTGTTTTGTTACAACAAAGGTAATGGCTTGAAATAACTCAAGACGTTTTCAGGATCGTCGAGGTTTGTAACCTCGATGCAGTATGATTATCTTATGGCATCGAGGTTACAAACTTCGACGATCTGTGATCTGTCATAAGTACGCTTAAAAAGTGGGCGACACTTTCAAAGTGTCGCTCACTTTTTAACTTTCTAAAGAGAGACAATTTAATAAGTATTTTATAAATGAATAATACATCCTCCACCATATACGACTACGCAATTATAGGGGCAGGCGCAGCGGGATTGCACCTTGCCCATGCTATGCTTGCAGAGGATTGGTTTGCGGACAAAAGTATTTTAGTTATAGAAAAAACAACTAAAGAAGTCGATGATCGAACTTGGTCTTTTTGGGAAAAGGGACAAGGTACATGGGATAGCATCCTCACTAAGAGCTGGACAAAAGGTTTTTTCTATGGCAATGGGGAAGAGATTCCTTTAGCATTGGCACCGTATCAATATAAAATGATACGGTCGATTGATTTTTATCAACTGGGCAAAAAAGCTATTATGTCTGCGCCTAATATGCACTGGCAATTAGAGGAGGTAGAATCTATAAAAAGGAATGGTGACATTTTAAACATAAATAGTCAACAAAACACCTATCAGGCAAAGCAAGTATTTGATAGCCGAATTACCCAAGCATTTATAAATGGGCAGAAAGACTACATAAGCCTAATACAGCATTTTAAAGGCTGGATTATTGAAACGAAAAAACCTGTCTTTGACCCTGATTCTTTTGTTATGATGGACTATCGAGTTAAGAAAGGGTCGGCGACTAGCTTTACCTATGTACTACCTACTTCTTCAACTAGTGCGATGGTGGAGTTCACTTTATTTGACCAAGAATTATTGACTGCCTCTGATTACGATGTTTATTTAAAAAAATATATTAAAGAGATTTTAAAAATAGAGGATTACCAAATTATTCATGAGGAAATAGGGACTATTCCGATGACTATTTTTCCTTTCCATGAAGCCAATGAAAAAGGTATTTTAAAAATAGGAACAGCTGGTTCTTGGGTCAAGCCTTCTTCTGGATACGCTTTTAAAAATATAGAAAAATTAGCGAAGCAGGTAGTGAGCAATTTGAAAAATAATAAACATCCAAGTACTAATTTACTAAGTAAGCAATTCCGTTTTTATGATGCGCTCTATCTGGATGTTTTAGCTAGAGAGAATGAGTTGGGCGAATCTATTTTTACAGATATGTATCGGAATAATTCTATCCAGCAAATTTTTAAATTCTTAGATGAGGAAACTAGTTTTTTGGAGAATGTGCGTATTTTTTATTCTTTTCGATTTGCTCCTTTTTTGAAGGCTTTGTGGCGTTGGATTTTCTTGAGATAGGTCTATGTGTTTTCCTTGGATTTCATCCAAGGTTATTCATGTTCAACTACTTCGTAGTTATTCAACTATAGGATCGTCGAGGTTTGTAACCTTGATGCTATACGATAATCATACTGTATCGAGGTTACAAAACTCGACGATCTGTTCTAAAAGCAGTATTTCTTATAAAAATTAAAAAGTGTATACATGAAAAAAATAAACTTAGTATTTTTTATACTATTAACAGGTTTTTCCCTAGTCGCTCAAGATCGAAACAAAGTAAGCGAATTAGAAGAAAATATCTCGGAAGAGGTCCGAAGATATAGAGAACTAGGAGGAATAGG
>CAKZUM010000350.1 GCA_937921525.1 uncultured Saprospiraceae bacterium | reverse complement strand
TCGATGACCTCCTTTAAAAAATCACGTACCGTAATTCGTTTCTTTTTGCCCTTGAGCATCTCCTTAAAAAGCTCTGGGGAAAAAGCTTTATCCTCATTTCTGATTTCGTCAAAAATATTCCGGGACTTCAGAAGCAACTCTCTCAGCACCGCATTTTTTACCTTTGAATTTTCCATACTTCGCCTAAATTCCCGGGTCCGGCTATCCCATTTTTTTTCTTCCGTTTTATAACCCGTAGCAATCCGAAAGGACCTGCTATTGTGGGTAATAATCAGCATAACCGGATAAGTCTCATTGCTGTAGACTTTTCCTTTATAAAGCGTAATTTTGGCAGTAGGCATAATGTAAACTAATTGTTTAGGTGTCAGCTATGGTGTCAGTAACTTCGTTATTTAACAATAATCATGAAAAATTAAAAACAAGTAAAATTTGTATATTTAATTGATTATCAATTAGATACGAATATACGATAAATAACGACAACAAACAAAAAGTGTTAATTGGATAGCTGGGGGGCGTGGGGTCGCAGGTTCAAATCCTGTCATCCCGACTACTCACAATCAACGAGTTATGGAGATTTTTCATAACTCGTTTTTTATATGGTGTAAGTTATGGTGTAAGTATTTTTAGAAATTTAAAATGCTATGTAATATTAAGTTCGAGTCCAATGAAGAAGCAATAAAAAAAATATCTTTTTGATTGTCAATTATTTTCGGACATATAAATATAGATATACAAATAATTCTGTATTATCGAAAATGCAATTGAGTTGCATAGTTTTTGCAAGTATCTTTGTAAGATTATATGGAAAATCTATCAATCATACTAGCCCTTTATATCCTCTTACTATCCTTACTACCTTGTGGGGATGTGATAATGGCGTTAGATGACATAACTACGGTAGAAAATATTACTTTAGAAGAAAACGACCACCAACATTCCAATAACTGCAATGATGACCCTTGTTCTCCTATTTGTGGTTGCAGTTGTTGTTCTATTGTAATGGATTATCCAGTAGGCATAGATATTGATTTAATCCTCCCACCAATACCATTTTTTGAATTACCTTGCTCTCTAAATAGTAAGATAGGTATTCTTTCCACCTTCGATATTTGGCAACCGCCAAAATATAGTTAATCGTACTTTTCTGGTATTCACACTATTTGATTAACTTAATTTTTTAACATGAAAAAAATATGCTTGTCATTGTTGGCAATAACAATGACTCTTATCCTATATGGCCAAAACCAATTTCAAGCAACGATTTTGGATGAAGACACCAAAGAACCTCTAATTGGAGCGCATATACTTTTCTCTACATTAGAAAGAGGGAGTATTACAAGTGTGGAAGGTGTTGTTACGATAGATGACTTACCTAGTGGTAGCCTTACAGGCGAAATATTTTATGTAGGCTACGAAGACACAAAATTCACCGTAACCCTACCTCAACAATCTCCATTGACTATCTATTTGGAACATTCCGAAGAGGAATTAGAGGAAGTTGTAATTACAACGACTAGAAGTAGTCGCTTAATTCAAGATATTCCTACTCGCCTTGAAGCTATTACGGCAGAGGAATTAGGCGAAAAAGCCTTTATGAACTCTGCCAATATCTCTATTTTATTACGAGAAAGTACAGGGATTCAAATGCAACAGACCTCGGCTAATTCTGCGAATCAAAGTATTCGGATTCAAGGATTAGATGGACGGTACACCCAATTATTAAAAGATGGGTTTCCGCTATTTGGAGGGTTCTCTAGTGGTCTAAGTATTATGCAAATACCGCCACTAGATTTAAAACAGGTAGATATAATCAAAGGTAGTGCGTCCACCCTATACGGAGGAGGAGCAATTGCAGGATTGGTAAACCTAATTACGAAAAAGCCAGAGGAAGAACCACAACTAGATTTTATGTTGACCCAAACCCAAGCGGTAGGAACAACCCTCAATAATTTCTATGCTCAACAGTTTGGAAAGGTGGGGGTATCACTTTATACCTCTGGGCATTTACAAAAAGCATACGATGTCAATAAGGATGACTTTTCAGATATACCAAAAATCAAAAGTCTTAGTATTAACCCTGCTTTTTACTATGATTTTGATAAAAATACAAAACTACGAATTGCACTAAATAGTGCTTTTGAAAATAGGCTGGGAGGGGATATAACTGCCATTCAAGATCAACCTAACAGCGAACATACTTTTACAGAGGAAAATAATTCCAATCGAATGGCTACACAGGTTAGCTTTACAAAACAGTTTTCTGAAAATGCCAACTTAACGATTAAGAATAGTGTTAGCTTTTTTGATAGAACGATTACTGTTCCTAATTTCAACTTTGAGGGAAAACAGACGGCTAGTTTTTCAGAAGCAAGTTACCATACAAAATACAAAGAAGCAGATTTGGTTTTCGGTGCAAATATTTGGACAGATCAGTTTGCCGAAACCCCTAATAATCAAAATCTTTTACGAGATTATTCAAATAATACCTACGGACTATTTGCACAAAGCACCTTTCCCATATCGGACAAAATAGCTATCGAAGGAGGGCTAAGAATGGATTATAATACAGATTATGATTGGTTTGTATTACCACGAGTCAACTTATTATTTTCTTTTAGTAAACAATGGGCAAGTAGAATAGGTGGTGGATTAGGATATAAACTACCAACTATATTTACAGAAGAAGCGGAAACTAGAAGCTACCGAAATATTCTACCTATCACGATAAATAGCACCAATGCGGAAACCTCTATAGGTGTCAATTGGGATGTCAATTACAAAACTATCCTATTTGATAGAATAAGTTTTTCTATCAATAATTTATTGTTCTACACACAATTGAACGACCCTTTGGTTTTAATGCCAAGTAATGCGAATCTCTTTACTTTTGAAAATGCAACAGGCAAGGCAAGTAGTAGAGGTATAGAAACAAATATTAAAATGGGTTATGAGGATTTTAAACTGTTTTTACAATATGCCCTTATTGATGCTCGATTAGATTACAATGGTATCAATCAACAAAAGCCATTGACTCCAAAGCATAATGCAGGGGCGGTATTAATGTATGAAAATGAAAAGTGGCGAATTGGTTACGAAATATATTACACAGGAGAGCAAATACTTTCCAATACTGCTACGGTTTCAGACTATTGGATGATGGGGTTATTGGTAGCTCGACAGGTAGGTATGTTTAATGTCTTTGTGAATTTTGAGAACTTTACAGATACTAGACAATCCAATTTTCAAGATGTTGTATTACCGCCACACACTTCCCCTTCCTTTACTGAATTATGGTCGCCTACGGACGGGTTCATATTCACGGCAGGAGTTAGAATAAATGTATTTGGAACACATGACCATCATTGAAAAAATATTATCACAAAAAGCTGTTCGCATTACACCAATGCGACAGCTTTTACTAGAATATTTATTACAGGAGCAAAAACCCTTTGGACTAACAGAGTTAGAAAATAGCTTTCCTAAAGCAGACCGAACCACGATTTACCGAACCCTCAAAACGTTTGAGGAAAAGGGTATTATTCATAGTATCTACAATAAACTTGGGGAGGTAAAATATGCTCTCTGTAAAGAACATTGCACCACCGAACATATTGACCAACATCCCCATTTTCAATGTGAGCAATGCAAGCAAGTAACTTGTATAGATAACTTAGTAATACCCAAAATGGAACTCCCAAAGGGCTACCTAGTACAAGAAATAACAATGCTAATAAAGGGAATTTGCTCTGATTGTCAGCAATAAGTTTGCAATTTTATTGCATAGCTTATTGAGGTAAATTTGCAGAAAAAATAATGCGAACAGAAATTTATTTATTCCTCTTTCTACTGGTTTACTTCTTCTTTGTCTTTTTTCTACGGTCTTACCTGCTGTGGAAAAGAACAGGTATAAATCCTTTAACCTTTAATAAAACGGATGATGCACATGGTTATAATGGCAAAGTATTTACTTTCATCTCTCTATTAGAACTTGGAGTCGTAAGCATCTATGCCTTTAAAAACGAATGGTATCAATATCTTTTACCCTTCTGGTATTTGGAACACGACTATTTAAAATATATGGGATGGTCTTTATTATTTCTATCTCTGATTTTAGTCTGGGTAGCTCAATCTCAAATGGCAAACTCTTGGCGAATTGGAATTGACGAAGTGAATAAAACTAAACTTGTGACCAATGGCTTATACGCTTTTTCAAGAAACCCCATTTTTCTTGGAGTAATGATTGCTAATATTGGTCTAATGTTAATCATTCCTAATGCGTTTACTTTGCTTATAGTTTCCCTTTCAACAGTTAGTATCAATACGCAAATAAGACTAGAAGAAACATTTTTGAAGAAGGTGCATGGAGATACTTACATGAGCTATTACCAAAAAACTAGACGTTGGTTCTAAATTGTTTGTAAAACCATAATTAATTAGAATTAGAGAAAGACAAAAATTATTTATTGGATTTTTTACTTTTCTTCCGCTGCCTAGATGCCAACACTCGACAACTATCACAACAATATTGAGCATTCCTTTTCCGCTTCCATTTTTTTGTACCACAATAAAGGCATTGTATTAAATATTCTAAAACAGACCATTCTTGTTCCCATTTTTCTTCTCTGTATTTTGGTACATTAATGTATTGTGGAACAGTATAATTCAATCCTTTCCTAACTGCATCTCTAAATAGAGCAGCGTCAAAGGCTGGGTTTAATCGCCATCTTTCTTCCTCTATAGTCTCCACCCCTTTCTCAAATACTCTAGCACTAATCTCTTCAAAAAAGACATTATTAAATTAGGTGTCATGCGCCCTCAACTCCGTAACACTAGTCACCCCCAACTGCACCATATTATTCTTCAAATCATCTATTAGAATATGGGCGACATGGTCTCCGCCATACTCCCCAATAGCCGCTACTCCATAAATAAAAGGCCTACCTGCCATGATAAAATCTGCTCCCAAATACAAGGCCCGCATCATGTCTAAACCTGTACGAATGCCACTATCAAATATAATGGGCACTTTACCCGCTACCTCTCTTACTATTGCTGGTAATGCTTCGATCGCTGCTGGTGCGCCATTAAACTGACGCGCTCCATGATTAGAAACGCCAATGCCATCTAAACCAATTTCAATGGCTTTGGCAGCATCTTCTGGATGTAATATCCCTTTTAAAATAACAGGCCCATCCCACTCTTCTTTTAAGGCTTTACAATAGTCCCAAGACAAGGTGCCGCCTAAGCGATTGCCTACGAAGCCACTAGTAAATTTCAGATCGCTATTGCCTGTATAATGTTCTACTGTTCTCAATCTTGGTAGTCCATTTCGGAGGGTGTAGTACGTCCAAGTTGGATGAGTAATTCCTTCCCAGATCATCCTTGGAGTAATTCTGGGTGGCATGGTTAATCCCGCCCTTTTAGTTCGCTCTCGTCTGCTTGCCATCGGTACATCTGCGGTGACTAAGAGAGTATGAAAACCTGCCTCTTTTGCTCTTTTTAATAAAGATTGTCTGAGTGCTTTATCTTTTGGTGGGTATAATTGAAACCAGCCCATATTACCGACATACTCGCCGACTGTTTCTGGTGTTTCTGTGGCTACCGTACTTAAGGAATAAGGGATTTGCAAACGATTGGCGGTAGCTGCTAAATAATGTTCCACTCTAGGCCACATGAGTCCTGTAAGACCAACTGGTGCGACTCCGATCGGCGCACTATATTTTTTTCCAAAAAGTATAGTTTCTACATTTGCCTCTATCATGCCCTTACAGAACTTTGGCAGGAAAGTAATATTTTGAAAGGCCGCTAGATTTCTATCCAATAAATCTTCGTCTCCTGTACCTGCTGACAGATATTGCCAAGCTACATTTGGAATGCGCTTTTTGGCTTTCTTGGCTAGATCAATAATGGCTGGATATTGATTATTAAGTTTCGCTTTCTTTTGCTCGTATGACATTACTTTATGTGTAAAAAGTTCTTAATATCTTGATGAGCAATCAAACATTCTTTGGATATTTTAGCCATATTAATGAAGCCATGAATCACATTGGGATATTCTTTAAATACTACTTGATTGCCAGCAGCTTTCAGTTTTTCTGCATAGGCAGCCCCTTCATCTTTTAATGGATCTAAGGCAGCGGTAAAAACAAATGCGCTCGGAAGATTGCTAAGATCTTTTGTTAGAAACGGAGACATTAATGGGTTATTGACATCTTCGTCTTTATCTTTATAATGGTCTACAAACCATTGCATTAGCTCCTTGGTTAGAAAATATCCCTTACCAAATTTGTCTATAGAAGGATGACTTAAACGAGCATCGGTAGTAGGATATATTAGCACTTGATTTTTAATTTTAGGGCCATTATTATCTCTCGCTAAAATACTTACTACAGTAGCTAAATTTCCACCTGCACTATCCCCCATTACAGTTAACTCCTCGGCATTGGCACCTATCTTAGATGCATTTTGAGAAGCCCATACAGTAGCATCATAAGCATCTTGATGTGGTATTGGAAATTTGAATTCAGGTGCTAGTCGATACCCTACAGAAACAACAACTGCTTGGTTCTCTTTACATAATCTTCTGCAAACTAAGTCATGCGAGGGAATATCACGAGTTACAAATCCACCACCGTGAAAAAACACAATTAAGGGCAGGTTCTGGTCACTAGAGGGTCTATATATACGAATCGGAATGCTTGCCCCATCTCGCATGGTAATCTGTTCATCTTTTATTTCAGAGACGGCAACGGGGGCATAATCTAATAGCTTTAAAAAAGCACCTAATTCTTTCGTGTGCGCTGCTCTAATTTTTGCTGGAGCAACGTTTAGATCCTCTTTCTTAAAATTGTTTAGATAAAATAATAGTAGACGTAGCTTTATTGACATAATTTTTATGTTTTTACAAACATAATAAAATTATGTGTTTTTCAAGTAATCTAGGACGAAGGAAGAGTCATTTTATAATAGGTATTAATGTAACCGCTATTTTTAAAATGTCTGCCACCAATAAAAAAAGCCTCCTCCAAATTAATGAAGAGAGGCCATCCCAAAAAACCGATTTAAGTATATGTCTTTAATTTCTTATAGAAAATATGTAAGAAATCTTGTTTACTTTTCCTTGTTCTTTTCTATTTAAATCTTTCTACTTTAAATCTATTTTTTGAAGTGTTGTTTTAAATTATTTACTATATAAAATGGTCTTGATATTTAAAAAAATGGTGAATGATAAATGGTGAATGATAAATTACCCGATATTGACCTAGGCATAAGTCAACGTTTAAGAATTTACCATTTACCATTCATCATTTACCATTAGTAAGAGCGCGCATAAAATGCACGCTCTTAGTAACTATATTATTCGATGATAATCATCTTCTTAGTAGCTACATTGTCAGCAGACTCTAATTGGTAGTGAAG
>CAKZUM010000349.1 GCA_937921525.1 uncultured Saprospiraceae bacterium | reverse complement strand
AGTAACGATGAAATAATAAGTTGGTCATCTAGGACTTCTTGTCAATACTTTAAGTAACGATAAAAATAATTTAAAATGGGAAGAGCGTTTGAATATCGCAAGGCGAGAAAAATGAAACGTTGGGCAGCAATGGCTAAGGCCAATAGCCGTATTAGTAAAGATATTGTCATTGCTATTAAAGAAGGTGCTGGGATTGCCGATCCCGATACTAATGCAAGACTGAGAGCAGTCATGCAGAATGCAAAGAGTTTAAATGTTTCTAAAACGGTTGTAGAACGGGCTATCAAAAAAGCAACCGATAAAGATACGGCCAACTATAAAGAGGCATTATTTGAGGGCTATGCACCGCACGGAATAGCGCTTATTATAGAAACAGCGACTGACAATAATAAAAGAACGGTTGCCAATGTTAGAAGTTATTTTAATAAGTGCAATGGCAGTTTAGGAACGGCTGGTTCGGTGGCTTTTATGTTTGAGCATAATTGTCATTTCAAATTTGCTAAAGGGGACCATGACCCAGAAGAATTAGAATTAGAATTAATTGATGCAGGGGCGGAGGAAGTGTTCGTTGATGAAGGGGAAGAGGGCGAAGTAGATTCTATTATGGTGTATGGTGCTTTTGAAAGTTTTGGTTCCTTACAAGCGGCACTAGAGGGGATGAATATTGAAATTATTTCTTCTGGTTTTGAGCGAATCCCAAATGTCACTAAAGCACTAAATGCAGAGCAAGCTAAAGATGTAGAAAAGATTATTGAAAAATTAGAGGAGGATGAAGACGTGATGAATGTATACCATACGATGGTGTATGAGTAGCCTGATTTTTCATAAAACTACTATCAGCTAATCAAAAAAGCCGATACCATTTGTAATGATGGCATCGGCTTTTTTGATCAAATTTATTATCAAAAAAATTAAGAGACTTCCTCTAGAATATCTTCGGTACGTACATTTTCTTTAATCAGTTCAATAGCTCTCGCTACCTTCCAAGGCGTACTCAAATTAATTTTTACTTCGATTCGACTTATTTTTAATACAGACCCATAGGTATCTAATTTAGTCCGTATGACAGGAATCTGGTACTCATTGATATAGTCAAGAGAAATTCCTCTAATCTCCCCTTTTCCAGTAGCTACAATTCCAGATAATGGAGATTGTTCTAGTCCAGCTTTTACAGATAGCTTATGGATTTTTTCAAGAGAAACATCCAATCTATCTGCTGCTACGACTAACAACAGATCTTTTGGATTTTCAAATTCTCCTAGATTTAATATGGACCCTGCTAGTATATCCGCTACTTTATTTTCCGTTTTATGTTCATTGATTTCTACATTTCCTCTTACTGCTTTGGCGACTGTTCTGATGAGTGGGAAAGCAAGACTTCTATCATAAGGTAACACGCCTAATAGCGGTAAATTACGTTCTTCTAAAAACTTCCCGACATAGTATTCTACCTTATCTATTTTTTCTGGTTTTACCTTATTAATAATAACACCAATGATTGGTACTTTTTCCATTTGAAATTTAGCCAAACATAAGGATAACATATCAATAGTGCTACCGATCCCTCCCTCTACAATCATAATCACGCCAGCATTTATCATTTTGGCAACAACGGCATTAGAAAGATTCACAATGCTACCTACTCCGGGATGACCAGTTCCCTCGTAAATCACCAATTCATTTTCTGCTTCTAGTTGTTTGGCTGCTTGTTGAACTCGGTTTGCGAAATCAAATAATTCAGGCTGGTCTATAAAAGCAGTAGTGGCTCCTTTGCCAAGAATAACAGGACTGTGCATATCTGGATGGATTGGAAAATTCATTAGGTCTGCAAATAAGATAGCGTCTTTATCAACTTCAACATTTTTATAAGTTAATGATTTTTGCCCGACAGGTTTGCAATAGCCTACTTTCAATCCTTTGGCTATAAAGGTGGCAACTAAGCCAAGCGTAGAAGTTGTTTTTCCTACATGCTGGCTGGTTGCGGCAACATATATACTTTTATATTTCATATTTTTAGTAAACTATTTTATTTTCAAGAAAAAAAAATTAGCTTTGCTATCGAATTTGTTTAAAGATAATTAATTTTCACTATTTATATTAGGTTTTTTGTATTATATACTTGAGATATCATTATGGCCTCTATGAAACACTAGCCTAATTATTAAGGACCGATTACTTAAACACAAAACACGAAATATAAAGATTTAAAACTCTTTATAACTATTCTGCCCTAAAAACAAAATGCAAAGCTATTGTCTAATAGCTTTGCATCTCTTTGTGTGGTAAATATAAAATCTCCTTCTTAGAGTTTGTCTAAATTTCTACTTCCTTAAGCTTTTGACTTTTTCTTAGCTTTTTTAGTAGAGGTATTATTCATTATTTTAGTCTGGTGATTAATAGACTCTTGGTGAATAGCTGTCAAAATTTGAGTAACAAATCCATCGCTTAATCCTTTCTCTCTTCCTAGTTCAATTGTCTTATTTAAAATTTCATTCCAACGACTAGTCTGCAAAATAGAGATATTATTCTTGCTCTTATATTTTCCAATATTTTGCGCTACATTCATACGCTTACCCAATAAAGAAAATAAATCTTTATCTATTGTGTCAATTTCTTGTCTTAGGTCATCAATATGCTCTAAGTATTCTACATCATTAGTAGAAGCAGATCTGATCTTTAAGCCCTTTACTAATTTTCCAAAAACAGCAGGCGTAATTTGCTGCGCTGCATCACTCCATGCGTCATCAGGAGATGGGTGAACTTCTGTCATCAAACCATCAAACTGTAGATCCATAGATTTTTGTGCTACGGCAGCTAAGGTATCTCTCCTACCACAGATGTGACTATTATCGCAAATGATCTGAAGGTCAGGGACTAGTCTTTTTAATTCAATAGGTAATTGCCATCTTGGCTCATTTCTATAATTAGAATCTCCAAAAGAAGAAAAACCTCTATGGATGACACCTATTCTATTGATCCCTGCTTTATGGACACGTTCTATCGCTCCCATCCATAACTTAACATCAGGATTGATCGGATTTTTTATTAATACTGGAATGTCTACACCTTTTAGTGCATCAGCAATTTCTTGAACAGAAAAAGGGTTTACAGTAGTTCTGGCACCTAACCATAGTACATCAATCCCTGCTTTTAATGCTTCAAAAACGTGCTCTCTATTAGCAACTTCTGTAGTTACTGGAAGGCCAGTTTCTTCTTTTACTTTCTTTAGCCAGCTAAGGCCTATAGAACCAACGCCTTCAAAAGACCCTGGTCGTGTACGAGGTTTCCAAATACCAGAGCGGAAGCAATCTATTCCTTGCTTAGCTAATGCTTTAGCTGTTTTTAATACTTGCTCTTCAGATTCTGCGCTACAAGGGCCGGCGATGATAATTGGTTTTCCAGGCTGCTTGTCTATTGCAGGTTTAATATTCATTTCCATAATGAGATGGTTTGTAACAATTACTAAGTGTCAAGAAATAGGTCTTATTTGATCAGGAGTCAGACATAGTCTATTTTTTTAGAATAATGTCTGACTGCTGATATTGTAATAAATTAATCTCTAGCTACTTAATTTTAATTAATGATTTTTTTAATGTTATTTGCTTCTTCGATTTTACTATGAAAGTTCTCAAAGTCTTTTTTGATAAGCATTGTTCGAAATTGAGAAAGGGTACTAATGTACTCATCTAAAATAGATAATACATTATCTCTGTTTTGTCGAAAAATGGGTATCCACATATCTGGAGAACTTTTCGCTAGTCGAACAGTTGATCCAAATCCGCTACTCGCCAATTCAAATATGCGGCTTTCATTTTTTTCTTTTTCTAGTACGGTCAATGCTAAGGCAAAAGAACTGATATGCGCAATGTGAGAAACATAAGCTGTATGCTCATCATGGGCAGTTGCATCCAAGTAAGCAATTTTCATGTTCATGACTTTGTAGAGTTGTTCTGCTATTGCGACCGCATCTTTTGCACTATCTTCTTGATCTACAATTACCGTATATTTTCCATCGAATAAATTAGGAATAGCTGCTTCTGGTCCAGAATATTCCGTACCTGCCATAGGGTGGGTAGCTACTAATCTTTTTCTATTCGGATGATTTTTTAAAGACGCTAGTAAGTGTTCTTTAGTTGAGCCTACATCCAGGACTGTTTGTTTGTCGGTAACTAAATCTAACACTTCTGGAATTACCTTCAGCATTACATCTACTGGAGTAGCAACAATAATAATATCTGATTGTGCCACCGCCTCTTTTAAAGGCATCGTTTCATCTACCAAGTATCGTCTTATTGCTTTCTTTTCATTTTCTCGAAGGGCATCTACCCCAATGACTTTTTTAGCAAAGCCTGATTCTTGTAGACTAATCGCCATAGACCCACCAATTAAACCGATACCAACTACTGTTACTGTCATTGATTGATTAATGAGAAGTCAGAGGACAGATCGTTTCACTTAGCTTACGCTAAGGAAACTGTCAGAAGTCAGATTTATGATGTTGACCACATAGCGTAGTCAACATCATGAGTCTGACTTCTGACAGAAAATGTAATTTTCGGTCTGACTTCTGACCTCTATTATTGAGTATTCAAATAAGTTTCTATACGCTTAATAGCTGCTTCAAAGGTATCTACTTCACTACATAGAGAAGCTCGTATATAGCCATTTCCTTGAGAACCAAAAATACCACCTGGAGTAATAAATACTCTAGAGTTGTAAAGTATCTCATCGGATAATTGGAAACCATCTTTATAGCTATCTGGTATTTTTGCCCAAACAAACAT
>CAKZUM010000348.1 GCA_937921525.1 uncultured Saprospiraceae bacterium | reverse complement strand
CGTTTTTATGCGCCGTTATTTTTTCTTTATGCAAGGCGAAAAACGTAGGCGATGCCTAGCATCGACGAGGCTTTTCAACGCAGCAGAAAGGAAAAATAACAAGTAGAAGAATGTACATTTATTATTGAACCATTTCTAAGTCTATGTTCTACAATTCTATATTCTCAAATCTGTATAGTTTTTATAATGTGTAAAATGAAATTCAATTAATGCAATAACCAAATACTTTAGAAATCGGTACGTTCCCTCAATAGAATGTAGTTTTTACCAACAGAAATACATACGATCTTGAAAATAGATAGTTTATACAAGAAAAAATTCAACAATATATGAAGGTCAAATTATCTGTTTTTTATCAAATTAGCTACAGATCAGACCATTTTTTTTTCGTAACTATTGATTTTTTTCCAAATTATATATTTTATAAAATCTTATTTATATAATTTAATTTTGACAGAAACCCCAATTGTGGTTGTGGCTATTGGAGAAGTTTGTAAGCTTGGTTGGAAACTTATATCGTCATTTACATTAAAATCTTTCAGATGGGCATCTACAAAAGCTTCACCCGCAGATATGAGATAAAAGCCAAATAAACCTAACCATGATAACTGTCTTCTCTTATCAAAAGTATCTCGTGCATTTTTTACCGCAGCATCTGGTAGAGACAATAATCCATCCTCATAAATACTTTCGGGATTTATTCTAGCATCATAGATGCGTCGATAGCCTTCATACCCTGTACTGTGATAATCAATAGAATAGATCACGCCTGCTAAGGATAGATATACGATAGGCAATTTCCAATAATCTTTATTATATATCTGACCCATGCCAGGAATTACTGCTAGTGTGACGGCTTTTTTGGGGGATGGGTAACCTTTTTGGAGATAGTTTTTTAGATTAAATTTTTTCTTAACTGTTTTGGTGGGTAGGGTATCTAAAGAATCAGGCAATGATATTTCTGTAAAAACGCCTAAAGAGTCTTGGGCATATCCCTTGAAAAACATGGTTAGGAGAAATACATAGAGAATGGTTTTTTTTATCATTTTATTCGTTAATAAATCAAACAGCAGATAGTCCTAATTCTTTTCCTTGTTCTATCATAAAGAGATATGCTTCCTCATAATTATTGCCAATCTTGCCATCTAGGATTGCTTCTCTAATTTGATTTTTAATAATACCTACTGTTCTAGAAGGAGAAATATTGAACGTTTCCATAATCATTTCTCCAGTAATAGGTGGCTGCCAATTTCTTATCTTATCGCTTTCCTCTATTTCTTTAAGTTTTTCTCTGACAATATTATAATTACTCAAAAATCGCTTGACTTTATTAGGATTCTTTGAGGTGATGTCAGCTTCACAGAGTAACATCAAATCATCAATATCATCCCCTGCTTCGAAGAGTAATCTCCGAATCGCAGAATCTGTAATGTTTTCTTTTGTCAAGCTGATAGGTCGCAAATGTAAACGCACTAATTTTTGGACATATTTCATTTTGTGGTCTAGAGGCAATTTTAGATTTCTAAAAATTTTAGGTGTCATAATAGCACCCAATGCCTCATGTCCATGAAAGGTCCAACCATGCTCTTTATGAAATCTTTTGGTAGGAGGCTTGGCAATATCGTGCATAATAGCAGCCCATCTAAGCCAAATATTAGTTGTTTTCTTAGCTACATTATCTAAGACTTCCAAGGTATGATAGAAGTTATCTTTATGTCCTTTGCCATCAATGTAATCTACTCCGTAAAGTGCTGCCATTTCAGGAAAAACGATGGCTAATAACTCGGTATCAAATAGTAATTTAAAACCAATGGAAGGTTTAGGACAACTAATTATCTTATTCAACTCAACAATAATCCGCTCTTTGGAAACGATTTTCATCCTCTTTTTATACTGGCTTAGAGCGGAGAAGGTATTTGGCTCAATTTCAAATCCTAGCTGCGTAGCAAATCGTATGGCTCGCATCATTCGAAGCGGATCATCCGAAAAGGTCTTTCCGGGTTCTAATGGGGTTTTTATTATTTTGCTTTCTAAATGCTGAAGTCCGCCGAAAGGGTCTATTAATTGTCCAAAATTCCGACCATTTAAACTTACTGCCAGTGCATTAATCGTAAAATCCCTCCTGTTTTGATCGTCTTCTAAAGAGCCATTTTCTATACTTGGTTTTCTGGAATCATGTCGATAAGATTCTTTTCGAGCACCAACAAATTCTATTTCAAGGTCTTGACATTTTAGCATCGCTGTACCAAAACGCTTATACACTACTACTCTTGGGATGGGGCGCATTTTGGAGGCAATGTTCTGTGCTAGTCGAATGCCATTTCCCACACAAACAATATCCATATCCTTAGAGGGTCGAGCAAGTAAGCGATCTCTAACATATCCACCCACGACATAGGTAGGGTACCCTAGTTCAGTAGCTGTTTGCTCTATAAGACTGAATATTTCTCGTTCTTGTGGTTGTATATTAAAGACCAATAGTGATAAGATTGCGAAGTTTCAAAAAATTGGTATTTTAACCACATAGGTACATAGGTCACATAGAGCATAAAAACTATGTGACCTATGTACCTATGTGGTTAAAAAAAATTATTGTGTGCTTTATTTTTACCTACTTACGAATTATGAAGCAAACACATGTTCCGAATATCGCTCTTCTATCTGTCGCAAAGTCTCCATAACTTCTTCTGGATCAGGGGTAGTCACCAATTTAGTTCTATACGGTTTTACATGCGGAAAACCTCTAAAATAATTAGTATAGTGCCTTCTCATTTCTAGCATGCCTAAAGTTTGTCCTTTCCACTCGATGGAATGCAACAGGTGTTGCTTTGCTGCTGCCACTCTTTCCTCTACACTTGGAGGCGGAAGCAATTCTCCAGTAGCCATATAATGCTTTATTTCCTTAAAAATCCAAGGATAGCCAATAGAAGCTCTTCCAATCATAATACCGTCTACACCATATCTATTTTTATACTCTACTGCCTTTTGCGGACTATTAATATCTCCATTGCCAAAGATTGGGATGTGTATTCTTGGGTTTTCCTTAATTCTGCCTATTCTAGTCCAATCTGCTTCGCCCTTATACATTTGCTTCCGAGTACGACCATGAATGGATAACGCTTTGATGCCTACATCTTGCAGTCGTTCCGCAATCTCTTCTATATATTCCGTTTTTTCATCCCAGCCTAATCTGGTTTTTACAGTTACTGGCAGATTAGTGGCGTTGACTACCTGTTTGGTGAGTTCCACCATTTTGGGAATATCTTGCAATATACCAGCACCACACATCTTTGATGTTACCTTTTTTACTGGACATCCATAATTGATATCTAAGACCTCTGGTTTCGCAGCTTCCACTATCTCAGCAGCGCGCATCATAGAATCAATATTGGCCCCAAAGATTTGAATACCTATCGGTCGCTCTTCATCATAAATGTCCAATTTTTGGACACTTTTAGTAGCATCCCGGATCAAGCCTTCCACGGAAATAAACTCCGTATACATCATGTCGCATCCTTGTTCTTTGCACAATGCACGAAAGGGGGGATCACTCACATCCTCCATTGGAGCTAATAATAATGGGAATTCTCCTAATTCTACATCACCTATTTTTACCATTCGAATATTTGCTTTGTTAATGATGGTTGACATCATTTAAAATTTCTTTAGTAAAAGACTAGACAAAAATACTTCTTTCTACTATATTACTACTTATATAAAAGGAGAAATTTGGTCACACTTTTTACCAGTTTCCGCAATTTACAATTAAATGAAGAAAAGAACTCCTAATGAAAAGCAAATACAAAAAACGCCTATTGTTAGAATAACGGATGAAAGTGCTCTAACCACTATAGATACGATTGCCGTAGAAGCACCTCTTGAGATCCAAATAGCGTATAAGGAACAAAATCGACCAGTAAAGCGTTCCTTAGCCATCACGATGCGCACACCAGGCGCAGATCAGCGTCTAGCCTACGGTTTTCTGTTTACAGAAGGAATAATAGGCTCTTTAAAAGATATTATTCAAACTAGTCAAATAGGAAATACTATAAAATTAGTGCTAAAAGATACGATACGCGTACCATCTAATCTGGATAGATCTTTTTTCATACATTCAAGTTGTGGTATTTGTGGCAAACCTACCTTAGATAGCCTAGAAAAGACAAGCTGTTATTATCCTGTGCCTAATGCGCCTAAGGTATCCATTTCTATGTTGAATCAGTTGAATCAGCAATTAAGAACGGCGCAATCCATTTTTGAAGAAACAGGTGGTATTCATGCAGTAGGGCTTTTTGATGCAAATGGAACATTTCTACATTTTGAAGAAGATATTGGTAGACATAATGCTTTAGACAAAGTAATCGGGTATGCCTTAGAGCAAGAAATGATCCCAATGCGGCAGTTAGTTTTATTGTTAAGTGGGAGAATTAGTTACGAATTAGTCCAGAAAGCTAGCTTGGTAGGAGTTCCGATTATTGTTGCGGTAGGTGCACCTTCGAGTATGGCTGTAGAATTAGCAATGGCTACAGATATTACATTAATAGGTTTTTTAAGAAATAACAGATTTAATATATATAGTGGACAAAAAAGAGTAATGCTGTAGTGATCACAAATTGTAAATTTAATTTATTAATTTTTATTGTAATATGTCGGAAATTAGCTTAATTTTGCCCCACGCAAATTAAGTTCTAGAACGCCCCCCTTATGGTCTTGAAATCTTCCATTAATTGATTCCGTCACTATGAAACCTATTTAGTAAGTGTTCAACAATGTTTTAACTTATTGATTTTAGTCTCAAAAAAAACACTAACAAAAATGAAGCAATTAGCCTTGGCTAATTGCTTTTTTATTGTGTGCCTTAGGAATGAAAAAACAATAACTATTACATTTTGGCTTGCCCTTTTCCAGTCTTAGCCTTCCAAAAAAAGAGTCCGTAGCTCGGCTATGCACTATTTTTTTGAAAAGCTAAGACAGAAACCAGCCCGCTGACGCAGTCGGGCGGGAATGGTTACGCCAAAGAAGTAACATTTATTATTGAACCATTTCTTAGAAGTATTACTTTTGCATTATGCTTAGAGAAACTGCCATACTAGAGTTACATTGCTTTCCTCCTATATCCTACTTTTCTAAATTTTTTTCCTTTCATAACATATTAATAGAGCAGCAAGAAAATTATCGAAAAGGATCTTATAGAAATCGCTTTCAGATTGCTTCTGCCAATGGCCCATTGTCTTTGTCTATTCCTTTATCTAAAGGAAAGAATCAGCAACAACCTATCAGATCGGTTGGTATTAGCTACGAGACGCTTTGGCAACGTAAATATTGGACAGCGATCCGCTCGGCCTACGGCAAATCTCCTTATTTTGAATACTATTCAGAAGATATTAAAGCATTGTTGTTTAATAAGCAGGAGCTACTATTTGATTTCAATAAAGCGATATTATCTTATTTCGTTGATCTATTTCAAATAGAGGCTGATATAGCGTTTACTACCAACTATATTAAATTACCTAGTGAAGGCGTGATAGATTTAAGAAATTCCATTTCCCCTAAAATTCATCAAGCATCAGCAGATAAATACCACCGAGTGCTTGAATATCAGCAGGTTTTTATGGAAAAGACCGGTTTTTTGCCAAATTTGAGTATTTTAGACCTTTTATTTTGTCAGGGTCCAGAAGCAGTGATTACGCTAGCTAATTCCTCAATTCCAATTTCTGTTGAATAGAGTGATTATTGTTTTATCATTGCTTAATGACTTTTAATTAATCTTTAAGTCAAAAGGAAGAACGAAAAAAAATTAATCGTAATAAAATATATGGCAGAATTATTTAATGAATCTCTCAAAGCCTATCGGATAAAAATAGATGAATTGGTCCGCCAATTGCATGACCTTACCGTCAAAATAGGACATGAGGAAATGGCTACCACGGTCAGTGATTTGCGAAATCGCATCAAAGAGCCTTACATGTTTGTCATTGTAGGAGAGGTAAAAGCGGGTAAGAGTAGTTTTGTAAATGCCTTACTAGGAGCGGGAAAGGAAATATGTAAAGTAGCCCCTCAACCTATGACAGATACCATACAACAAATTATGTATGGAGAAAAAGAGGAGATCGTAGAAATTAATGAGCATTTAAAAAAAATATATCAGCCAATTGATATTCTCAAAGAAGTGGCAATTGTTGATACGCCCGGAACGAATGCGATTGTCGAGCATCACCAAGAAATCACAGAGCGATTTATTCCTGCCTCAGATATGATTGTTTTTGTATTTGAATCCAAGAATCCTTACAGACAGTCTGCTTGGCAATTCTTTGATTACATTCACGAAGATTGGCGTAAAAAGATCGTGTTTGTTTTACAGCAGAAGGACTTGATGAATGAAGGCGACCTTCGAATAAATATGAATGGCGTAAAAGAACACGCAGAAAAAAAGGGCATTTTCGATCCTAAAGTTTTTGCTGTTTCCGCAAAAATGGAGCTAGATGGCTTGACAGATTCTAGTGGCTTCCTTGATGTAAAAAAATATATCAACGACAATATTACAGGAGGTAAAGCACCCGTACTCAAACTTCAAAATAATGTCAAGACCTCTAAGAATATTAATGGGAAGATATACCAAGGTGTACTAGATCGAAAGAAACAAAATATAGCGGATAAAGAATTTCGTTTAGACATTAGAACGACACTGGATGAACAAGAGGTAAAGTCTAATAAACAGGTAGATGTTTTAGTAGAAAATCTATTAGGCACTTATGATACGATTACCAGAAAGACGGGTACAGAATTAAAGGAGGGACTTACTTTTACGAAATTAATTAAGCGTTCTTTTTCGTCCATTTTCACGAAAGATACATCGGCCAAAGAATGGTTGGATGGTTTATCCACCAATTTTGAAAATGAATTAAATACTAGTCTAAAAGCCAAGCTAGAAGATGGAGTAGTAGACTTGGCAGAAAGTATTCAGCAGATGGCAAAGATCATTGATCTAAAAATTCAGAATAGCCAAACGATCTTAAAAAATAACCACGAAATCTTTAGCTCGATAGCGGAACGCCGTAGTAATATCTTGAGAGAACTACAATCTACCTTCAAAAATTTCCTTCAAAAATCGGAGAATTTCATGGATGAAGAATTGTTCCAAGATAAGGAAGACTTAACGCCTAATTTGGGAATTGGTGGTGGCTTAGCTGCCATTGGTTTGATTCTAACGGCATTAACGAACGGTCTAGTTTTCGATATTACGGGCGGTATTTTGACCACAGTCGGTTTAATTTTCGCAGGGGTAAGTGTTGGTCTGAAAAGAAAGAAAATTATTGCGAGTTACAATACCGAAATTGCAAAAGGTAGAGTCCGACTAGAAAAAGAAGTAACAGAAAAACTGAAGACTTACGTCACACATATTAAGAACCGAATTGATGCGAATTTTTCTACTTTCGATGAGATGGTAACGACTGAAGGGGAGGAGGTACAAACTTTAGAAGAAACGCATTTGGCTTTAGATAAGGATTTAGATGAAATGGGCGGGGAGTTATTAAAATTGATTTAAAAAATGGTAAATGCAAAATGGTAAATGGTGAATCATGTGATGCATTTACCATTTTACATTTACCATTTACCATTTAACTAAGCTTCTCCAAAGCCGCCGCAATTCGAGCAATCGCTTCCTTCAAAGTATCCTCCGAAGCTGCATAAGATAATCTAAAACAGCCAGGTGCACCAAATGCCGTTCCAGGTACCACACCAACATAAGCCGTATTCAGAATATACTCACAGAAATCAATATCATTTTCGATAGTTGTATTGCCATCTGACTTACCTATAAATTTGCTGACGTCAGGAAACACATAAAAAGCACCATCAGGATTATTGACCTTCACGCCCTTGATTTTTTTCAATAAACGAAGGACTAATTTCTTACGCTTTAGAAAAGCCTTGTTCATCTTATGCGTTGGCTTTAAATCTGCTAACAAAGCTTCTACACCTCCCATTTGACTAAAAGCATTTGCACCAGAAGTCACCTGTCCTTGCAACTTCGCACAAGCCTTCGCAATTGCTAATGGCGCACCAATATACCCCAATCGCCAGCCCGTCATCGCAAAGCCCTTCGCAAAACCATTGACTGTAATGGTCTTGTCTTTAACGCTTGGGAATGAACCGATACTTACATGACCACCATCTAAGAAATTGATATGCTCATAAATTTCATCCGCTACCACATGCACCTGTTCATGTTTACCAATTACATTTGCAATAGCTTCTAGCTCAGCACCATCATATACGGAACCTGTAGGATTACATGGAGAAGAGAATAAAACAAACTTCGTTCTATCAGTAATAGCAGCTTCCACTTGTTCTGGTGATACTTTGAAATCATCCTTGATACCAGCAAATACTTCCACAGGCACACCACCTGCCAACTTAACAATAGCGGCATAAGACACCCAATAAGGTGCAAAAATGACTACCTCATCACCAGGGTTAAGCAATGCCATACATAGGTTATAGATAGACTGCTTCGCACCATTAGAAACCACAATATTATTTGGTGTAAAATCTAAATTATTATCTCGTTTGAATTTGGTACAGATCGCTTCTCTCAACTCCATCAAACCAGGTACAGGGGTATATTTAGTATAACCTGCATCCAAAGCTTTTTTAGCCGCTCTTTTAATATGTCGTGGGGTATCAAAGTCTGGTTCTCCAAGACTTAAACTAATAACATCATGCCCTTTGGCTTTCAGGTCTCGTACCATTTGCGACATCTTTAAAGTCGCTGACTCTTCCATGTTCTTAATCCGATCAGAAATAACGGATGTCGTAGTTGTACTCATTTTAATTATTTTAATAAGTAAGTTAATACATAACAAAGCCATTAATACAGTTATATCAAAATAATATAGATTGTATTAATGGCTAATAATTGGAATATTTGGTTGGTAATCTTAGAATTAGTGGTATAACTAAGTCTGTTTTTAAAAGATTCCGTAAAACTACTTTATTTTTTCTCTTATTGGTGAGACAGAATAAATTAATTGATTATTTTTTTTTGAGAGTTAAAAGTCTACTAATCTTAAATTCCTAGTCCCCTAACTTCTATATGTCTGTATCGGATGGATTTTTTAGAACGATATCCGATGGTATTACTTGCACATGCTCAATCATCTCTTCTTCCTCTTCTTGAATCCGCTTTTTTAAATCTCTATTTACAGCAATACTTGCATTTAATTCAAAACCGATTAACAAGATAAATGCATTCAACTGTATCCAAATCATTATAACGATTACTGTACCAATTGAGCCATAAAATTTATTGTAGGCGCCAAAATTATCCACATAGAAAGAAAAGGCAAGAGAAGATAATATGGAGAGTATGCAAGATAGGGTAGTGCCTGTCGTAAAATAGGGCAGCCTTCTATACATGGCACTGCCGTACCGATAAATAATAGCAATACTAGAATAAATAAGCCCAATAATAACGAGCCATTTTACAACATATAAACTATACTTAGCAAAATTATCTAAATCAACATAAGTGGCAATATATTCAATAATAGTTGTTCCTAAAATAATCAGTACAACAGAGACAATCAACAAAAGTCCTAGAAGAAAAGTAAGGTTGATAGAGACTATTCTGCTTTTAAGAGCTCCTCTCTGTCTGAATGTTTTTACTTGATCGATTTTTTCAAAACTCTTCATTAATTGCAACATCCCATTGGAGGAAAAATAAATCGCTAATACAAAACCAAAAGACAATAAACCGAATCTAGGATTAGAGGTAATGTCCTGTATAAATTCAAATAAACTTAATCCAGCATCACCGGGCATAAGTTCTTGAATTTGTTCTTGCACTATTTGATCAAAAGTCTCACCATCTGGTAAATAGCGTAAGATATGTGTCTGAAAGTAGGGCAGTAGCGTAAATAGTAGAATTAATGTTGGAAATAAAGACAAAAAGAAACTATAAGCCATAGAGTTGGCCCTAGTTATTAAATCACTTCTTCTACTTTCATTATAAATAAAAACAACTACATCATAAACAGGTACTTTAAAAAAACCGGGAAGGGAATGCGTTTTTGCCCAATGCAAAGTGCCTTCCACTACTGGATGGTGGGTTATATAATTTTCTATATCTGATAGCGTTGGCAATTTCATTATTCTCAAATTTCAAATCCCTAATCTCAAATTCCAAATTCCAAACCCCAAATTCCAAACTCTCAATTCTCAATGCTCAATTCTTCCTGAGTAATAGTCTTAATGTAATTGAAAAAGTCTTTTTTTCGCCTAGATCCTATTGTCCAATCTACTGGTATTGATTGAAAACCATTTGCAAAAGTCTCCCCCTTTCTTCTATAATCAAAATAGCCCCAAGATGCGTAAGATTCAATAGCCGCTTTACAATTATTCTTAGGACGGTCAAAAGCGTAATGGTCATCTTCGGTAAATAAAATAGGCATGGGGCGATAGGATTCTAAGTTTTTAACGGCATTCACCATATCTCCTATTTTATGCGGTTCGTTGACGCCATTGCCATGTAATAAAATAAAATCTGCATTTTTAACCACTTCATTAGTTGGGACGACATATCCTTCAAAACTGGTACTAACTAAATAGCGATAATTATCTTGCATATTAAATTTAATATTATCCATTAATTCATAAACTCTATCCTCTCTTAGTATATCATGGTCATAGTCGGGAGAATCACATTCATTATTTATCTCTATTAAAACGTTTCTATATTTTTTTTGGTGCAACCAATTGATTGTATTGTCTACGGCTGCTATCACTGCTGCTTCGTCTTTTAGATGTTGATCTTGTCCAAAATAAAACAATCCAAGTATAACCACCATCTCTAACTCATCTGCTTTTTGCAAAATCAGGTCTAAACGTAATAGGTAGTCGTTTTTTAAATTACCTAAACTATCATATGCAGTATTAATCCAGTCTTTATTACCATATCCCATGGGACTCCCACCTTGCATGTTTAAGGAAAAAGCTAATAAACCATGCTCTTTCCAAGAAGGCATAGCTGCTATAAATTCCCTTGTATTTCTGTAAGGACTAAAATTACTATTATTTGGATATTTCCATCTCCTTTTGGTTTTTTCATTGGCATCATCAAAGATACCTTGCACCATTCTAGCGTTGAACAGTAATCCTTCAATTTTGTTCTCTTTCCAAACTTTATCTTTATAAGTTAGCTGCCCATTAATTTTGAATTGGGTACTATCAATACTCACCTTAGTTTGAGGAGTATAGACTATCAAGGGATCAAGGGAGGAATCTTTTGGTTGATATACCTCAACACTAGATAACTCTGGTTCTCCACCTCGGTTGCCGCAGCCAGATGCGATTACTATATTTTTTCCAATAGGAACGATTCCAGTACCATGTCTACCATGTATTAGATTAGGATAATTACGCCACGTGTGATCTTGTGTATGAAAACCTTCGACTTCATTATGGGCCATTTTTTGACTAGCAGATTCTCCACCAAGAATCAAAATTTCTTCGCCATAAACAATAGCTGCATTTCCAGCTCTTAATGTTGGTAAATTATTTTTAGAAGTAGACCATTTATTTTGTGCTATATTATATATGTCTACCTCTTTTACAGGATGTAGAAAAACTTCATCTGGTGCTTTTGATAATCTTCCTGCAATGATATAAAGTTGACCATCTTTAACAACCGCTTGAAAGTGATCCCGTGCTCTTGGAGCATCTGCTAATTTGGTCCAAGTATCTTTATCGGGATCATATACATCCAACCATTTTTTATGATCTCCGATATGTCCGTTTTTAATACCACAAACCACATAAATTTTTTCTTGGTAAAGAGCTACACCAGTAGAGCCTCGAAGTCTATCATTAGGAATAGCAGCGCCTTTAGTCCATTCATTTAATTTTGGGTCGTATATATAGATGTGTTCTACAGGTTTTTCTTTAGGATATGGGCCAGTCAATGCTCCAATGACATAGACTTTGTCTTTATACACTATTGGTTGAAAATGATGAAGTTCTATAGGAGACTCCGCTCCATCTGACCATTTTTGGTTTGTAAGACTATATATACTCACTGGCTTGATACCTCTACCTCCCAATAGCAGTAGCTGATCTTTCACCTTCACAAAAGCGGCTTCATGTCTTTCCAAAGGTTTAGATCTATCTTTTGAGGATAAGACTTTCCATTGACCATCTATTTCTTGTTTTACTACAATGGGTAAGTCTTTTTCCGTTTGGCAACTAAAAAGAAGAAAAAAAAGGGAAAAGGCAAATAAAAAGTAATGGTTCATAATAATTGGTAGATGGCATTTCTTATTGACCAAATGTAGGAAAAAATTATGTTAATAGAATATTTAATATGGCAGATTCAATACAGTTCCTTTTTTCCTTTCAAAGCATATCTGATCTAAGATTAATTTTTTCTGATTTTTTTAATTTTTTTTTCAATTTGCTATTGATGCAAATGATGGAATCTTATATCTTTGCATCCGCGTTTAAAACGCATCATTTTTTCTGAATTATCAGTGTTTTTGGTTCTCTTAATTAAATTTGAGAAAATTAGAAAACAATAATAATATAAAAGTTCCTTGACAAGGTTGGAAGAAAATTTTTAGCACTTTAAAAAGTTGTGTTATTAGCTGAGTATAATGTTTGGCGAGTTAATACGATTTTCGAGCAGCGTAAATTGAATTGAAAAAAAGAACTTGGTTCTTTAGTAATTAGTTATTTAAGATAACAGAATTCTGGAGTAATCAGGACACAAACTTTACAATGGAGAGTTTGATCCTGGCTCAGGATGAACGCTAG
>CAKZUM010000347.1 GCA_937921525.1 uncultured Saprospiraceae bacterium | reverse complement strand
GAAGAGAGAGTAGAGACGTATTTCGATTAGAAAACAACGAAATTTCGTCATTTTTTTAAACGAAATCTGTCTCTACTCTCTGCTCTCTATTCTCTGCTCTTTAAAATGTCCAGTAGTGTGATGGCGTCTACCTAATAGATGCTACCCAGAGGTCTAAACATTATATCTTCAATCTTATTTTGGTGCTCTAGCTAAATCTCCCTCTAAAGCAATTGACCCTCGCCAATATAAGAAGGAGGAGATAGCAGCTACCACAAAACCCATACACATTGCCCACTTGATGGAGTAAACGCCATAAGTTGGTGCTAAGTAATCACTGACCATTCCAATAGATAAAGGGCCTAAGCCAAGTCCGATTAAATTTAAGAAAAGAAACAATACGGCAGAAGCTAATGCCCGCATCCGCAAACCGACCATCCCATGTGCCATCGCAATGATAGGACCTAAGTAAGTTGCCCACAATGCTTTGACTACAATATTGGTAATGACGACCCCATATTTGTTAGTAGAAAAAAGCATAATGGCTAACAGCGGAATAGAGAGCAATAAAGAAATAGCAGGTATCCATAAGTACCATCGTTTATCTCGAACGCCTAGTTTATCGGCTAAATAACCGCCAAGCCAAACACCAATGATGCCACCACCACCACTACCCAATGCGAGCCAAGTACCAATCTCCCCACTTTCCATATGATGGATTCGGCGTAATAAAGAGGGTAGGAAATTCCCAATGCCATATGCGTTAAAAGCGTTTAAGCCTGCCGCAAATGCCAAAAAGACAAATGATTTTCGGCTCATTAATAATTGAAAAACTTGTAGAATGCTATAGTCTTCGCTTTGAGCTTTGACCTGTTCGGAGTACCCTCTCGGTGGTTCTTGGACGGTTAGATAAAAGAAAACGGCATAGAGTATACCAGGTACGCCAACCATCATTAATGCCATTCGCCAACCAAAGAATTCATCTAGCCAGCCACCAAATAAATAGCCTAACAGAATGCCGATATATATGCCAGCAGAATAGGTTGCCAATGCAGTCGCTCTTTTTTCTACTGGAAAATAATCTGAAATCATAGAGTGGGCAGGAGGACTGGCACCAGCCTCTCCAACACCTACACCAATTCTAGCTAATAGTAACTGTACAAAATTGGTAGCTCTTCCTGACAATACGGTCATCAAACTCCACACGGTCAAAGAAACTGCTATGATTTTTTTCCTATTAGAATTATCTGCTAGGCGGGCGATAGGGATGCCTAAGGTGACATAAAACAAAGCAAAAGCAAAACCTGTCAATAAACCCAATTGAGTATCGGATAGACTCAATTCTTCTTTAATACTTTCTTGTAAGATCACCAATATTTGGCGATCAATGAAGTTGAATATATAGACACCTGTTAATACTAGTAGTACATATTTTTTATAGCCATCGGAGTATATGGGTTGTTGGTCTTTTGTTTTTTGCATTATGCTATTTAGAGTGGTTGTCGTTTTGTAATATTGGTAAGGTAGGAACTTTTTTGGTTTTTATAATAATATTATTTCCTGTAATGAAATTAAAGATTCATTAGAAAAAGTGATAAATATTGATAAATAAGCTGTAATTTGTGAAAAAATCACAAATAATGAATTATGTTAATAGAATTTAGTGTAGGTAACTTTTGGTCTTTTAAAGAAATACAGACACTCCAAATGCAAGCAACTAAGACTGTATCTAAGTATCCAACTGTTGACGCCAATAATATTGTGGTAGTCAATAATAAACTAAGTTTATTGAAAACAAAAGCAGTTTTTGGTGCTAATGCTAGTGGTAAGACTAATTTAATTAAAGCATTTTTAGCCATGCACTTAATTGTAAAAGATTGTATAAAAGACGATACAATTCTTTCTCAATGGATTGCTCCCTTTCTTTTGGATGATTCGGATGAATATGATCCTAGCTATTTTCAAATAGTATTTATTCTTAAGAAAACTATATTTAGGTATGGATTCGAAGTGAATGGAAAAGAAATAGTTTCAGAGTGGTTGTTTGGGAAAAGTTTGAAAGGAAAAAAAAATACACAAGAGAGATATTATTTTACTAGAGAAGGAATCGATATTAAAGTTAACGATACTGTTTTTAAAGAGGGTAATAAATTCATTATGAAAAATGAAAAAACTCCACCTCTCTATAGACCTAATTCTCTTTTTTTATCAGTGGTTGCAGCATGGAATGGTCAAGTAGCTACGGAAGTCTTTAAATCTCTTATTGATACATCTGTAATGTCGGGTATAAATCATACTTGGAATATGCAATTTGCTTTAAATGCTATGAATAGTGATAACTTCAAGACAAGAGCAGCTAAGCTATTAAAAGCTATTGACCCTAGTATTAAACGGATTGAAAAAACAAGTAAATCAGGGGTGGAAGATGTTTTTATTTTTCGAAAAAGTAATAATTCTGATAAAGAAATACCTTTTTGGTTATCTACTCAAGTTGCGGAAGGAACAAAAAAAATGTTTTCTATGAGTCCTTTTATTCTTATGGCATTGGATATAGGTTCTATTCTGGCTATAGATGAATTTGATGCAAGAATGCATCCTAACCTAACAAGAAAAATAATTGAACTTTTTCATTCGCCAACCACTAATCCTAATAATGCCCAATTGATTTTTGTAACTCATGATTCCAATTTATTAGATGCCAAGTTATTAAGGCGAGATCAAATTTCTTTTACTAAAAAACTTAAAAATGGTTCAACGGAAATTTATTCTCTCGTAGAATTTAAAGGAGTTAGAAACGATGCTTCTTTTGAGAAAGATTATCTATCAGGAAAATATGATGCCGTACCAACGAATTTGAATTATGTAGAAGAATCTGTACAAACCTATATAACGAATGCCAAAAAAGACAAGAGCAATTAAGTATACTGATCAAAAAAAGGCATGGGCAAAAAGAACAATTTCTAATAAACCTTATGCCTTAGAAAGTAGAGAGATTGCAAAAGTGTTTCTAATTATATGTGAAGGTGTAAACACAGAACCTTCTTATTTTAAATCTTTTCCATTAGGAAATGCTCTTGTAGAAAGCTATGGACTAGGTAGCTCTAAGACTGCATTAGTGGAGAAAATATTGCGAATAATGGAAGAAGATGAGGACATTCGAGAAAAAGAAATCTGGGTAGTATTTGATTTTGATATACAATTAAATAATCTTGAGAAGCAAAAGTTAGATTATAATAAGGCAATAGATTTAGCAACTAAGAATGGCATAAATGTAGCTTATTCTAATGACTCTTTTGAACTCTGGTTTCTTTTGCATTATTTACCACTAGATATTAAATGGACAAGAGAAGAATACTATAAAAAACTGAGTGAGTTATGGAATTGTAATTATGAAAGGGCGGCAAAGAAAATAGATTTTTGTAGGAGGATTTATACTAAATTAGAAGAAGATAAAGCATCTTCTCAAGATGCAGCAATTGTACGAGCAGATAGATTGTGTGAAGAATTTCAGGATATAACATTTGCTGATAAAAATCCCTGCACTACCGTTCACCAATTAGTGAAAGAGCTAAATAAATATTTATAGTTAATTACCATTCCTTATCTTTAGCCCTAAAAACAA
>CAKZUM010000346.1 GCA_937921525.1 uncultured Saprospiraceae bacterium | reverse complement strand
CCGAGGCAGAAGTGTAGAGGAATACGCCCCAGAGTTTGAAGATTTATTACAGCAGGCCATTCGATTTGCCAATGGAAATCGGTCTAAAGTATTTGTGGTGTCCATTCCAGATTATGCTTTTACGCCTTTTGGACAGCGGAGTAAGCCAGAATTGACGAGCAAAGGTATTGATGAGTACAACGCAGTTAATCGCACGATTACCGAGCGGTATGAAATTGCGTATTTTGATATTACTCCAATTTCTAGAGAAGGATTAGCTGATACAACATTGGTGGCGACAGATAAATTGCACCCATCAGGGGTGCAGTATGAGCGTTGGGTTGAATTAATGTTGGAGGATATTAAGAACATTATTGCTTTGTAGTGTTTAAGTCTTATTAAGTTGCTGTCAGATGGGACACAAAATTATATCTCTTTGGAGTTATAGCAAAAGCGATCCTTAAATTCTACCAAAATGCCTCATCACTAAGATTAATTCCTTCCCTTGAAATCCTTGCATAATTTGATGGTTTAAGTTTGTAACTTAAACCCTATATCACACCTTCTAAAATATCTAGATACAATAAAATCAAAGAATTTCTTAGACTCAAAAAAGATAGTATCATCATTGAATCATGATACAACTTTAGGCGGTTTATATTACTTTAATACTCCTGATAATAAGTGGTGACTTTAGCTCTAGGAATGGCTTAATAAGAGGTTTAAGTTACAAACTTAAACCATCGATTCTAAAAGGATCTTAAGTTATGGAAAATTCTTTTGTTAAGAGTTTTGTTTACAGATTTATGACTTGATGTAAAGTCAAATTCTTTAAATATTGGTTATCAGAAGCATCCGTCGTCAACATCATAAATCTGACTTCTGACAGCGCAGCGATCTCAGCTATACTCAATATAAGAAGCCGTCTCCTCTGCCACCTCCGTTCCCAACAAATTTCCAATAAGATGAAAAGAAGCATCTATTCCTGCGGCTACACCAGCTGAAAAAACGGTATGACCATTGTCAACAATCCGTGCGCCCTCTCTTAAATTGGCACTAGCAGGAGCTACTTTTCTTAGTTCATCAAAAGCTAAGTGGTGGGTAGTGACTGCCAGATTTTCCATTAATCCAGCTTTAGCTATTAGTAACGCGCCCGTGCAGACAGACAGAATGTGCTCCGTTGTCAAAGACATACGCTTCAACCAGTTTAAAATCATTGGATTATTCATTTCTTTTCTGGTTCCATAGGGCGTACCATCTTTTCTAATACCACCACCTCCGGGAACAACCAATATATCAGGAGTTGGACAATTTTTAAGGGTGTAGGTAGGTAGGACTACTAGTCCATTTCGGGCAGTTATTTTTTTCTTCTCTGCTACGGTATAGACTTTAAAAGGGATTTGTTTGCCTCTTAGTCCAGTAACGGAAAATACCTCAAAAGGGCCACAAAAATCTAATACTTCTACATCATCAAAAATTAGAATAGCTACGGTTCTGGTCATTATATGGATTGTTTTTTTAATGTTTTAATTATATGAATATGTAATTTTTTGAGGTGGGAGAGTGCTGGAAATCATACATCATATTTCATAAATCATACATCATAAATCCATACAGTTTGAAGCGTGATAGATATATGATTTATGATGAATGATTTAAAATTTATGATTTTCTCACATAACCTAAATCAAGATGTAAATTAGATTCTCAATTAGCTGCATCTACCCAAACATGCTTCTTCAAATTCGTTAAATCAATATACTCTAAAGCTTTGATATTAGTAGATTCCATAACAACGGGTGGCGCGACGCCTGCCAACATGGCCTCTTTCCAACGCAAGGCACACAAACACCATTTATCACCAGGTTGTAAACCAGGAAAGCTATAGGCGGCGTTTGGTGTACTCAAATCATTTCCTTTAGATTTAGTATAGGCTAAGAAGGCAGTAGTCATACGGGCGCAAACCACATGTGTTCCTATATCACTGGCATTGGTATGACAAAAGCCATCCCTAAAATATCCAGTCATTGGATCGGTGCAACAACTCTTAAGAGCAGTTCCTAATACATTTTTTGCTGTTTTGCTGTTCATTTCCTTAATTTATTTTACCTTGTTAGTTCTACTTTGGCATAAGTGCTGTGTCTAAATAAATCCAAAGTGCCAAAGTAAAACTTGTTACTCAACAATAAAAATAATGTTTAGTTGTAATGGAGAATTTTATAAATCATAAATTATTAATAGCCAATAGAGGCGAGATTGTTATTAGAATAGCCAGAGCTGCGGACGAATTAAATATCCCAACACTTAGTATTTACTCGGAAGATGATGCGGATTCTATGCATACGCAGGTGACAGAGGAGGCGGTGGCTTTAGAAGGGAGAGGTGCAAAAGCCTATTTGGATATAGATCAAATCGTAAATTTAGCGAAGGAACATAATTGTACGATGATCCATCCAGGCTATGGATTTTTAAGTGAAAGTGATGCTTTTGCCCAAAGTTGTGCGGAAGAAGATATTTTGTTTATCGGCCCTCGACCAGATATATTAGACCTATTTGGTAATAAAATAGAAGCTCGACGCTTAGCGGATAATTGGGGCGTACCTACGATAGAAGGTACTTTAGATAAAACGACTCTGGAAGAAGCGATTGCCTTCTTTGAAGCCTTAGAAGATGGGGCGTTTATGATGATAAAAGCAGTAGCAGGTGGGGGCGGTAGAGGTATGCGTTTTATTACCAAAGTAGAAGATATTCCAAACGCCTTTATGCGCTGCCAGTCAGAGGCAGAAAAATTCTTTGGAAATGGCGATTTATATGTGGAAAGGTATATTCCTAAAGCGCGACATATTGAGGTACAGATAATTGGTGATGGTAAAGAAGTGAGCCATTTAGGCGAACGAGAATGTAGTATACAGCGACGAAATCAGAAGATTATAGAAATATCGCCTTGTCCCGGTTTATCAAAAGAACTTAAAAAGAAATTAACCACAGCGGCAGTTTTACTGGCGAAAGCGGTCAACTATAATAGTGTAGGCACTATAGAATTTTTAGTAGAAGGTGGGGAGGAATTAGATGCAGATACGCCATTTTATTTTATAGAAGCCAATCCAAGATTGCAAGTAGAGCATACGGTCACGGAGGAAGTAATGGGCGTAGATCTCTTATTGTTTCAGTTACAAGAGGCGATGGGGATAGACTTAGAAGCGATGGGTTTATTGGAGCATGATGTTCCAGAACCAGAAGGCTATGCGATGCAATTGCGAATCAACACAGAGCATATCAGTGAGAACGGTGCAGTCTTACCCAAATCTGGAAAGATTACCCAATATGACTTGCCAGAAGGGGAGGGCATCCGAGTAGATGGCTATGGGTATGAAGGCTATCAGACGAATCCTAATTTTGATTCTTTATTATTAAAATTGATTTGTCATGTGCCTTACGATCATTTTGGATCAGTCATTGAAAAAACCTTGGCGACCTTAGAAGAATGTGAAATCAAGGGAGTCGATACGAATATTTCTTTTTTAAAAAAGATTTTAAATCATCCACGTTTTCAAGCAGGAGATTTGTCTACTAACTTTGTTGGAACGCATATCATAGGAAATCACACTATTCCAAAACCTTCTAAACCTAAGACCATTCAAGAGGATGATTCTTTAGATTTTAATACGTTTCCAGCCGTTACTGCTATTGGGATTCAGAAAGACGAAATTGTTATGGACGAGTTCCCAGATTCTAAAACCAAACAAAAGGAGGAAGCTTTGTCTTTTGATGAATTCCCAACAGCAGATACTACAGATATAAAAGAGGAAGGAATTGTTATGGATGAATTTCCAGACTCTAAGACTAAACAAATAGAAGCAGATTTTTCCTTTGATGAATTTCCAGCAGCGGATGCTGAAGATATAAAAGAGGAAGGAATCGTTCTAGATGAATTTCCAGATTCTAAAACTAAAAAAGAAACACCAGCACCAACCAATTTATTTTCAAAAGAACCAGAAACGGAGGA